>CAZQXY010000183.1:0-4177 GCA_964597455.1 uncultured Desulfovibrionaceae bacterium | reverse complement strand
CACCGAGATCCACAGGTCCGTTTCTTTAACCGCTGCCGCAAAGGAGCCCATATCCCCTGCTGCCAGCGTCTGCCGGTAGCTTCTCCTGGAATACCGCACCACTCAATAACGAACCTCCATCGCCCTTGCCGGGCAGGATTTTAAACAGTGCTCGCAGACAATACATTTTTCACCTGCAAACTTTATTCTCATTTCAGGACGCTCTATCTCCAGTGCCCCGACAGGGCAGATAATAACGCAAGCCCCGCATTGTGTGCATCTGTCTTCAAGCCAAACGATTTCCTGCTCCAGGGGGGATATCTTTACTCCCCGAGATTGTAAATACTCCATCCCATCCTGATAATTCTTGTGGTCACCGCTGACCTCGACTACCATGCGCCCCTCTTTGCGAGGGTTGATGTTGGCTTTTAAAATGTTAACCATAAGATTGTATTCTTTTATCAGATAATATGTGAAAGGCTGTTCCGTAACAATGGAGGGAAAATGCAAGACAATCTTCTGTTTCACGAATACACCCCCTGTAAAATATATGCCTGAACTATGCCTAACCGGAACGGCTGCCTCCCCTTGGCCCATCCACTGGTATCATGCGGTAATTAATGTCCTCATTTGTTGTTGGAAGGGTAAAGACAGGTTCTGTCAGCAAAAATCGGCCGCTATTAATCCACTCTTTCAAAGTTTCGGCAATCTCCCTGGCTTTAAGATAACTGGAAAGGGAAGCGGTGGGAATAACCCTGTCCCCCAGCGTAATTTCCCCGCTTTTCAGCTGGGCATAACTAACCTTGCCCAGCGTTTCGCCCAGCCCCTGGGGAGCAGATTCGCTGTAATCAACGACGTCGGTAAAAATATCCTCATCGCTGATCGCCGTATATCTTAACATCTCTTCATCCAGGATAGGGACAGGGATTCCGATCCCCACCATCATCGATACCCCGTAACCTATCAGGCTTATTCCCCGCAACCATTGGGGAGACATCTGCTTCAGATCCCCCATTACCGTCAGGGTCCCCGCCGGAGAGAGGGGAACGCCGTTTTCGCCTCTTAAAGCTTCCGGGGAATGCTGGGTACCGTACCAGCTCACATACCCCACGCCGCCCCCCAGGAAGATCCTGGTTCCCATTCCAATTGTCCGATAAAGGGGGTCGTTTAAGAGCGGGGAAAGCTGCCCCGCGGTGGAGTAGTTGGCATTCCCCATATTGGGCTTCAAAATACCCAGATATGTGTAGATAGTGCGTTCCGAAAGATTTACGCCTACATTATAATTCTGATAAGCATTGCGCGGGTTAAAAAGCAAGGCATAAGGAAGATCATCCAGCCGGATCATTTTTTCGAGTTTCTTCCTGGGGTAACAATCCGTCCCGTAGGATTCGGCCTCCAGCAGCACTTCCTTACCCGCCAGCAGGTCTTCCAGCACATGTGCCCCGCCGTAATTAAATTCGCCGGGATAATTTGTATTGGCCGGATCCGTTTCCGGAAGCTGGGTGGCACCCAGGTAAGCGTCAACCGCTGCCACTCCTGCATATGCTTCCACCCCGTTTAAAAAGACGCGGCTCATGCGTATACGCGGTTTAGTATGTCCCAGGTTGAAAAAAGCTCCCGAAGAGCACATAGGTCCGAAGGTGCCGGTGGTGACGACATCAACGCCGGCTGCCGTCTCCTCAATACCCTTTTCCCGGGCCATAGAGATTACCTCTTCCGCAGTCACGACGACCGCTTTTCCGGCCCTGATTTTTGCATTAATTTCTTCGTAAGTTTTCTTTACCAATTAAGGGCACCTCCTTTAAAATACTCAGACAGTTAAAGAAATAATACCTTTACTGTAGAAAGGTGTCAAGGGACAGAATACCGATTTAAGAATTAAGAAAGTATTTATTAGCATATAATTCTTCTCCTTACCTCCTTGATCCTGCCTCCTTTTTTTTGTATACTAAAGAAACGGGGACATTTCCCGTCAGGGATATGTCCCCGTTTTTTTTAGCATTTCTTTAGCATTTCTTTAGCTTTTCTTTAGCTTTTCTTTAGCTTTTTTTTAGCTTTTTCTTTAGTAATTTACTAAGGGTGATATCAGTGCAGAAAAATATTACGACAGAAAAAATGGCCCGTATTGGTATTATTGCCGGACTCTACACCGCCATTACCTTCTTACTATCAGCAATCAGCTTTGGCCCCGTTCAGGTCCGCGCGGCTGAAGCGCTGACCCTTTTACCCATTCTCTGCCCCGAAGCTGTAGCGGGCCTTTTTCTGGGGTGCCTTCTTTCAAACATCCTTGGACCTTTTGGCGCCGTTGATATCATCTTTGGCAGCCTGACCACACTACTGGCAGCCTTTATCACCTATCGCTTTCGCAATAATATTATTGTCGCCTGCCTGAGCCCCATACTTTTCAACGCCTTTATTGTCAGCCTCTATCTCCATCTGTTTTTTCAGATTCCCTACTGGCCCACCGTGCTGACAATCGGCCTCGGGGAGAGCATAAGTGTCCTGATCCTCGGCCTTCCGCTCATGCGTCTTTTAAAGGCACGGCAGCACGACGGCGTTTATAAATAGTGCTTATCACTAGCGGAATAACGAAAAAGGCAATCTTTCGCTATAGTGTTATTAAAACAGGGGGATCAGCAATTTCTGACCTTTTTCCAGTACAGCATCCTCCCCCATAGCGTTGGTTCCGGCTATTACCTCTGGCAGAACGCCATAACTGCGGGCAATTTTAAGCAATGTATCTCCCTGCTTTACTGAATAAACAACCATACTTGTTCCCGGCGGCACACGGGGAGGAATTACTACATATAATTCCTGCATTTCCCAGGTTTTTATTTCCAACGAGGCACGGCTTATCTGCAGTGTAGCGTTTTCCGTAGGTGCAAATTCTGCAGCATCTAGCTGATAATATGCCGCTGTTATGGTATTTTCGCCTGCTCCCGGCAGCGAAAGGGTGCATTGAAAATCCTCTTTTGTTTTCAAAACTGTGGGGAACAGCTCTTTTTCATTTTCCACATCTTCCTCAAAATCATCGATGCTTCTTCCGGAAAGGTAATAAATATTTTTCTCCAGCGTGCCCGAAACCTCAATCAAGTCAGCCTGAACCAGTACATCCAGGATTAAAAAACGGCCGGGGCCTCCCGCAATCTCCCTGGGATAGGGGAAAGACAGCTTCTGCACAACCTCCAGCGGCTCCTTTAACACACCGGTGGATTTTGGCAGTAACAGCAGCTCTTTTTTAACCGCATAACCCTGGATATCACAGATTACATCCTGCTGGATAGTCCGCGTCGCACGCAAAAATATATCGAGGGATGCGGTTTCCCTTACAGCTTTCCCGGCAGTAAGATATGTGGCATATTCTACGCGCGGGAAAAATCTGACATCCGCCCCCGCCCCCTTCTTTAACCCTGGAAAATCTACCTTCCCGCTGAACTGCTGCCTGTTATCCCGGAAACCGCTCATTTCTCCGGCCAGATAATAAAAAGTTGTGGCCAGTTCTCCACTGAAGCTCAAACCATCATCTTCCAGATTCCAAGAAAAATCCTGAATATAATAATTTATCGCTTTGGTAAAGTTCAGTTCCTCTTCAAATTCGTATTCTTTGGTAACGGTTAAAGGAAAAACCTTTTCTCCCAGCAGCTCTTCAGCAATAATGACATCACGCTTTATCTTTTCAGCCGGAACATCTTTAACTCCAACGGCAACATTAAGCTGATGGGAATCGGCAACAGACAGCAGTGCTTCCACTTCAATTTTAAGCTGATACAGGATCTTGCCCTCCGACTCCATCGGAGCCTCTTCTTCCCCTAAAAAACAAATCCTCCCGTGGACTCCGACCTCCATCCCCGGCAGTACCCCCGGCATTTCTATTTCCCTGGCAAATTGCTCCTCCAGCCAGCCTATCTCCTTCGGACCCCGGACACCATAAAAAACCGCTTTACCTTCAACCCTGCCCCGGAGCTTTATTTTATCTTTTTCCTGAATTGCTATATCCGAAAAACTGACCCATGCCTCCAGATCGCCCAGAGGAAAAGGCGTCTCCTTTTCCCTGGCGGGTTCTTCCCCAATTATCAGATCCTTTAATAAAAGGAAACGTATTACAGTCTCGCCTACCAGCATCTTATAATTAAAACTCGTAGTAAGCAGATCTAGTTGTTCCCTTTTTGAAGCGCTTCTCCTCATTGTTTTACCTCCC
>CAZQXY010000182.1:0-4233 GCA_964597455.1 uncultured Desulfovibrionaceae bacterium | reverse complement strand
AAAGATCCTTCGCTAACGCTCAGGATGACAATAACGCTCAGGATGACAATTCAGGGCTTTTCCAGTGGTCTCGAACCGTCCCCAAATGTAAACCTCAGGCAAAGCTTTCTACCAGAGACTGTACCACCAGATGCCAGCCATCCACCAGAACAAAAAGCAAAATCTTGAAAGGCAGGGAGACAATCACCGGCGGCAGCATAAACATACCCATCGCCATAAGCGCACTGGCCACAACCATATCGATCACTAAAAAGGGGATAAAAAGGATAAATCCCATCTGAAAAGCTGTTTTCAGCTCGCTGAGAACAAAAGCAGGCACAAGGGCACGGAAGGGAACTTCTTCGCGGTCAGCGGGCCTTTCCGTTTCTGCGATCCCTAAAAACAACGCCAGGTCTTTTCCCCTGGTATTGTTCAGCATAAATTCTTTCAGCGGATAGCTACCTGTATCAACGGCTTCCTCAAAGGAAATTTCCTCTTCTAAATATGGGGTAAGGGCTTCCTCATTGATCTGGTTAATAACCGGAGTCATGACAAAAAAGGATAAAAAAATAGCCAGCCCGATAATAACCTGGTTGGGGGGGATCTGCTGGGTTGCAAGCGCATTGCGCACAAAACTAAGGACAATCACAATACGTGTAAAAGAGGTTACCAGGATCATAAAGGCCGGAGCCAGGCTGAGCACAGCCAAAAGAAGCAAAAGCTGGAGCGTGCCCACCATCTGCTGCGGCCCTTCGGCGGTGCCGATATTCAGGTTAATATCCGGAATGGGAAGAACCGGCTGGGCAAGAGCTGTCCCCCGGTTACAATAACATACAATAGCAACAACGATGACACTTCCCAGCAAAGCCGGAAGAAGTTTATTTTTCATACCGTATAATAACCTCTGTTTATTCTACATCAATATGCACTTAACGTCTTATTTTTATGTTTCTCGATCTTTTTCCATAATCCTCCTTTATAATTTATTTTTATACCGTTCCGTCCCTAAAGATCTAAACTGACTTAAGAATCCTGCAAAACTCCGGTTGCCCTGCTGATTATTTTCCGGGCCTGCCCCGGCGTATTTAGCGCTATAGCCTTCCTCAAGGACCTTCAGCAGGGTTACACCATTCGCAGAGGAAGCAAGCAGGAGATACTCATCGCCTGCTCTGACCACGAAAAGCATAGTCCTGGAAGTTAGCGCTATTCTTTCTACTACCTGCACACTTCCCCCCATCCCCAGAGCAGGCGCAAAACGGGGGATGATATAGCGAAAACAAAAGAAAATGAGCAATAATACCAGCGGAAAGGCCAGGAAAAGACGCAGGTAAGCAAGATATAAATCCATTATTTACTCCTCTTCGTTTTCGTTTACTGCAGCGGATGCGGATTGGGCTGAAGCTGCCTCTTTCTCAGCTTCCTTTATTTCCTTTACCTGCATTTCATTGACGTGCCTGGTTTCTTTTTCTTCCTCGTCTCCGAGCGCAGTAATTCTCAAACCAAAACGATCATTTATAACCACAATTTCGGCCTGCCCCAGGTACTCCTCATTGAGCAGCATCGTGGCGCTCTCTCCGACCATTTTTTCCAGCTTAATGACTGAGCCTTCCTTCAGCTTGAGAAGATCGCGTACCGTTATAACAGCCTTGCCCAGTTCACCGCTGAGTACAAGGGGAATATTATTAAAAAGATGTATATCCGGCCTTTTGTTCAAGGCAGGAACGCCCCTTTTTTTCAGTTGGGCAAACTCCACCCTCTCCACAACCGGACCGGCTCCCCTCTTCTCCAGTGAAAAGGACCCCTGACGCCGGTCATCGGAAACACCCTCACCGGCGCCCTCTTTCCCATTATTATTGGCGAAATCTTTGAGTATGGCATCAATCTCATTCCGGCTAAATTCACCAGGCAAATCTTATCTAAGGCGGAAATGCCAACCGCAACATCTACAGTCTACTGCACCATCACATGCCAGAAATAAACACCCCGTAACTTGCCCCGGTGCAGCATGCCGTTAACTGTCTGAAATATTTCCTCGCGCAGGAGCTCTTTGCCTTCCGGAGATTTTACATCTTCAATAGCCTTTTCCCAGAGAATCTTCAGCACTGCATCCCTGATCTCCGGCATGCGACTCTCCAGTTCCTCTTCCAGCTCAGGCTCATCATGCCCAAGGTAAAACTTCACGCTTAGAAAGCGATCCCGGCCATCAACAGAGATGTTTACCAGGATTTCAGGAACAGCATACATAAATTGAGGTTCCTGCTCGGAAAGAATATCAGAGCTATTGCCCATCATTTTAACCATCAGTTGCTCTGCAAAGCCCATTTTAACTGCAAAAAATCCAGCCCCAACCGCTGCAAGGATAAAGAATAAGATCAACACGCTAACAATCATAAGCAGCGTTTTTTTCCTCCCGCCGGGAGCTTCCGCATTCTTCCCTTCTTTTTTTTCCTTTTCCATATTATTCTCCATCGGTAACCCCCACCCTATTTTTCTTCATTTCGATAATTGACAGAACGATAGTCACCCGCCGGTTTCTTGCCCGGCCCTCCGGCGTATCATTGGTATCTAAGGGATGGTGCTCCCCGTAACCGGTAGCAATAAAACGCTCCGGAGATAAATGATGCACCTCCACGAAATAACGCGCCACGCTAACGGAACGGGCAACGGAGAGCTCCCAGTTGCTGGGGTAAAGGAAAGTCCTGATGGGAATGTTATCGGTATGCCCTTCCACAATAACCTGGTTGTTCAATCCGGATATCAGCCCGGCCAGCAGGTCCAGTATAGCTAAAACCTCTTCCTTTAACTCCGCCCGCCCCGTATCAAAAAGGATCCTTTCCGGCAGCTCCATGACTATTCCGCGTTCCTCCAAACGCAGCATGATATCCTTATCCAGATCTGCGTCCTGGAGAAAAGCGCCCACTTTCTCGTAGGTCTCTTCCAACCGCTCCATCATCTCCAAAAGAGCCAGATCCTGCTCGCTGAGGTTCAGGTTAAAATCCCGGGACGCATAATCAGCAACATCCAACCTCTCCCCCGTTTCATTCCCCGCCTCCGTAGACCCCATAAGGATACCGGTGCGCCCTAAAAAGGAATGCTGGATAGCCGACATAACCTCCTGGAAGCGCTGTAAATCCACGGAGGAGAACGAGTAAAGAAGGATGAAAAAGGCCAACAGCAAGGTAACCATATCGGAGTAGGTAGTCATCCAGGCCGGAGAACCTTGAGGAGCGCCGCTGCCCGTTCTGTGTTCCCTTTTATGCCTGCTCAATTATCACACTCCCTTTAATCCCACCGCTTCTTCCGATGGTAAACCGTCCGCAGCTGAAGCGGAATGCCTGTCCTCTTCCAGCAGTTCCCTCTCCTGCGGGGACAGATATGCTTTGAGCTTTTCCTGCAATATCCGCGGATTTACCCCGGCCTGCAGCGCTAGCACGGCATCGATAATGGCTTCCTTCCGGGAAACCTCCATTTCGCTGAGAATGGCCAGTTTTCCAGCAACAGGAATAAAGATCAGGTTGGCCAAAAGCACCCCGTAAAAGGTAGTCAAAAGAGCCACGGCCATACCGGGCCCGATACCATCGGGATTATCGAGGGATGAGAGCATCTGGACAAGGCCGATCAAAGTCCCGATCATCCCAAAGGCCGGGGCAAGCTGCCCCCAGGTGAGGTAAAGGTTCTGGCCCAGCTGGTGACGCTGGGTGAGGTTGTCAATCTCCGTATCCATAATATCGCGGATGGAATCCGGTTCAAAGCCGTCGATCACCATTTGCAGCCCGCTCCGCAGGAAGGGATCATCTATTTCCTCCAGGTCATCTTCCAGTGCCAGGAGCCCCTCCCGGCGGGCTTTCTGTGCCAGTTGTACAAAAAGCGGCCCCAGAGAGCTCACGTTCTGCTTTCTATCGAAGAGCACCTGCATGGTAATCTTCATCACCTGTCGGACCTGCTCCATTCGGAAATTTACGAGCATGGCTCCGAAAGACCCCCCAATGGTAATCATCAAACCGGGCAAATTAATAAATGCACTCAGCTCGCCATCCATTAAGATCGCCCATAAAACCAGGCCTAATCCAAAAACCACACCTGCAATCGTTAAAATATCAAATCTTTTCATATCAGAACCTACCGTTTTATATTAATTAATTCCAACAGCACTTCGTCCGAGGTGCTGATCACCCTGGTGTTGGCCTGGAAAGCCCTGCTGGTAGTAATCATCTCCGTAAACTCGTTGGCCAGATCCACGTTGGACATCTCCAG
>CAZQXY010000181.1:0-4250 GCA_964597455.1 uncultured Desulfovibrionaceae bacterium | reverse complement strand
TTGATATTGTTGAGGTGGAGTAAATCGATAGATTTTCAGCTATAGCGTATTAGTATTAAAAAGCGTAACAAAAAACCCCAGCTTAGGGGCAATCATTATGCTACAATAACCGTGCAAAATTTTCTAAAGTGAGACCTGCATCTTTTAATATTTTTCTCAGCAACCCTACCAGAAACTACAGGCAGCTTAGGTGTCATCTTTCTAACACCACATTGCCAACGATTATACTGCTAACTGGATTTTCTTCATCATCAATACATAATTCTATTGCTTCTTTTATATTTTTCGAAGCTTCATCTATTGTATTACCTTGAGAATAACATCCTTTAAAAACAGGACAAGATACAACGAAGCCAGTCTCATCTTGTTCAATAATTACTGGATAGCTTTTCACATCAACCACAGATATTATTCTCGATAGGTTCCCATTTATTATATCGTTTACATATGGATAATGCACACTTGTTTTGAGGCGCATAATTCATAAAGTGTGACATAAAAGACATTTGCGGGATATAAAACGCGAAAGGGGAACCAGTTAATGGGTTATTTCGTCTTTAAAGTAAAGGTGTCTTTCGCGGATTGGCTATTGACTTTTAGGTCTAATGGGATTAAACTAAGAATAAGGTTTAATAACATTAGACTTGGGGTGAAAAAATGAAAGATTATAAATTGGGCGTCATGGAAACAAAATTTGCCGAGCTGATATGGGATAATGAACCCATATCCTCCGGCGACCTGGTAAAGCTCTGCGCAAAGGAGCTGACCTGGAAGAAGTCAACAACCTACACGATGCTGCGCCGGCTTTGTGAGCGCGGTATTTTTCAGAATAAAGACAGCACGGTTTCATCCCTGATGAACAAGCAGGAGTTTGCCGCCCTGCAAAGCGAAAAGTTTGTGGAAGAAACCTTCGCCGGTTCGCTTCCGCAATTTCTGGCGGCATTCACCATGCGGAAAAAACTGTCCGAGAGCGAGATTGAAGAGCTTCAGCGGCTTATTGACGAAAAGAGGGGTGAGTTCTGATGTGGATCTACACGCTGCTGCCAAAAATTCTTAACATGAGCCTGACCGCGAGCATCGTTATCGTCTTTGTGCTGCTCGCCCGCGTACTGCTGAAGAAAGCCCCGAAGATATTTTCTTATGCTCTTTGGGCAGTTGTATTGTTCCGCCTTGTATGCCCCGTGTCATTTTCAGCGGAGTTTTCACTGCTCGGAATCTTTAACGCTCCTCCTGCAACAAACGGCACTGTCGCCTATATTCCTGCCGATGTCGTCCACAGGGAATATCCGCAAGTCAATTTACCTTTTCCTGCCGTCAGCGAAGCTATAAACAATACCCTGCCGCAAGGCGAAGAACAGCTTGTTGCCGACCCGCTTGAGGGGTTGGTGTCCATGGCCACCCTGCTCTGGCTTCTTGGTATTGCGGCGATGCTCATCTACAGCATGGTATCGCTGCTGCGGTTGCGCCGCAAGCTCATCGGCGCGGTATGCCTGCGGGATAACATCTACCTGGCCGATCACATTGCCACCCCTTTTGTGATCGGCGTCTTCCGCCCGAAAATCTATCTGCCATCAACGCTGGCGGAACAGGAACAAAGCTATATTATCCTGCATGAGCAGACGCATATCCGGCGGCTCGACCATATTGTAAAAATCGTCGCGTTTCTTGTGCTTACTGTTCATTGGTTCAATCCTTTGGTTTGGCTGGCGTTTTTTCTGTGCGTCAAAGATATGGAAATGTCCTGCGACGAAAGCGTGATGAAACGGATGGATACGGACATCCGCCGCGAATACTCCGCATCGCTTTTAAGCCTTGCCACAGGCAGAAAAATCGCCGCAGGAATCCCGCTGGCCTTTGGCGAGGGGGATACGAAGAGCCGGATCAAGAACGTGATGAATTACAAAAAACCCACGTTCTGGATAGTCATTGTAGCATTGGTTGCGGTATTGGCGGTCTGTGTTGGACTTGCGGTCAATCCTCGCAATAACGGCAGATCGCTGGATAGTGCCGCTGCCAACCTCCTTAAATATCGAACTGAATACATTGGCGATAACTCGAAGGTTGGCGGCGTCATTAGCACGCTTAAATATCCCGACAAAGTGACATATCATTCCTTTGAGCTGTATACCGAAGGTCCTCCACTAATGGTCACCATCAAACTTGACACCGATACAGAAACGCGGGATTTCTATACGGGCGCCATAAATGAAGGCCCGTTCAGAAAGAATGCAATCATTATGTTTTCATTGATACACAATGCTGAATATATTACGTTTGAGCTTGACGACGGAGTAAATCCATACTCGATGCAGTTTACCCGTGACATGGCAGATCGTTTTGTCGATGGCGACGTGTGGTCTTATTCGTCTTCACCGGAGCAATTTGAAACGCTGCTTAAAATGATGGAAACGATCGAGGTTACACAGCCGGAGCCATGGAACGCTCAGCCGGAAATTGAAAACCAAGACGATTATTTTGCAGCTGTCAACGCTGCGCAGGAATCCGTGAAGGCAGAAGAAATAGTAGTTGATGATTTAGGAAACAACGAGAAGATTGCCCGGGCATGGATGGAGGCCTGGTTTGCAATGTTCGCAGCACTTCCGGAGGACAACATGGCGCGCATCACCGCGGGCGCGATTGACAGCTTGCAAATAACAAAAGTATCGAAACCGGAACTGCCGAAGGCGTTTGTCTTTTCTGTTACCTGTTCCGTAAGGCCGACCTATCCGATAGCAAATAACGCATTCTGGATGGCGGGAAATACCGGTAACAGCCCCGGCCGGGATGAAACATGGGGCCAACTGTCCCGGGAGGTAGCACTGCACATTGGGGACGACGGGCGCTACCATTTCCTTGAAATGGGTACGGGCGGCGTAGGCAGAAGCGAAGAATTCGAGCTGCTTTGATACCACAATAATTCAGCAGTGTGTTCCCCTTGGCAGGGGCACCGTATCCGGCAATTGTTTTCCCCCCGCGCTTAAGATTAATAAGAAAATCAAGAATATCATACTTGATAGTTGTTATCTTTTCTGTAAAAGACCGGTAAAGCTGCAGGTCTTTCAAGCCGAAGGTATCTTCTTTTTCCAGGAGCTCCCCTACACTTTTGCCAACCGGTTTTGAATCATCTTCCCCATGGCGGGCATAAATGCGGAGAGAACCGCCATGGGTAGGGATTTTCTCCACATCAAAAATGATCAACCCGGCTGCTTTAAAAATTTTTTTCAACCGTAAGAAAAGAGAGATAGTAAAAATGTTCATGGTAGATCGTATCAAACTGGTTTTCCTGTATTAACTGCAGCAGATGAGGTATGTAAATCGATTGTCAGATCCGATTCGTTAAGAAAATATTGGGAAAAATACTCCTTGATATAATTACCTTTATATCCCAGGTAAACAATGAAATTGTTAAGACCATAGCAGGAATAAATTTTCATAATATGCCAGAGGATAGGCTTATCTCCTATCTCTACCATTGCTTTTGGTTTATCATCTAATTTTTCTCTTATTCGCATCCCAAAACCGCCGGCGAGAATGGCTGCCTTCAATTTATAAACTCCTTTTAAAACCATGTTTTTCCTGCCATATTTTTAAATATTCTTCCAAGTCTTTATTGGATGGGCCGCTTCAGTAGAACTATCTGTGCGCACGAAAATGAGCCTTAGCTTATGCAGCTTTCTTTGTACTTTCATTGTTTTAATTAATTTGGTATACTGGTGAAAAATGTAAGGTGCGTGTAAGCAGTGAAGTATATACTGGCGGAATTGAAAGATCATATTCCTTACAGTGTTTTTAGTGCAGCCTTTGCTTTAATTGTAGTAGCCATTTTTAGTGCGGGCTGTTTTCTGATTGATCAAAGCAAGCTTTCTGCTGTGGCCGGGGATTTGTTTCATGTGTTTCATCCCGTGCATTTGTTATTGAGCGCTGCTGCTACTACGGCGATGTTCTGGAAATACTGGCATAATCCCTCCAGGGCGGTTGTGGTTGGGTTTCTGGGTTCGGTGTTGGTATGCGGGATCAGCGATATTGTTATCCCCTGGCTGGGGGGCATGTTCCTGGGGGTCTCTATGCACTTGCACATCTGCATACTGGAGCATCCGTTTATGATCCTCCCTTTTGTGTTTATTGGAATTGTTACGGGCATGGTGGCGGCTGAGGTTATCCCCCGTGCTACAGTCTTTTCGCATACCTGCCACGTTTTTATCAGCAGCATGGCATCGGTCCTATATCTGCTGTCTTATGGCCTGGTTAAC
>CAZQXY010000180.1:0-4276 GCA_964597455.1 uncultured Desulfovibrionaceae bacterium | reverse complement strand
CAAAATTGGTTACATTTACGCTCCTTTGAGGCACCAGGACCATGTTTTCGCCGATGACGGATAATTGAACCTTTACAATAATTAATCGTTATGTTACTATTTATCCGAGATACAATGTTTAGAGGGAGT
Organism: uncultured Desulfovibrionaceae bacterium; assembly: GCA_964597455.1. Lineage (GTDB taxonomy): Bacteria > Bacillota > Dethiobacteria > DTU022 > UBA8154 > DUQX01. The sequence continues at coordinate 4,147 of CAZQXY010000180.1, read as the reverse complement.
AACTGCCCGGCTTCGTGCGGGATTCAAAGTCGTCAGCACGGATTTAATATCCCGGCTTTGAAAGTTTGTAAAAGCTCTGTGAGACTCTACAGCCTTGGCTGTAGAGTCTTTTATTGTTAGTTAAGTAATACAAACTACCGGTACAGCACAAAATAAAAAGTATGAACAGGGGTGCGAAGCGAATGCAGTCTTTCTTCCGACAGACAATTGAAGAAGTAATGAGCACTTTACAAGTAACCGATCAAGGCCTCAGCAGCAGAGAGGCGGCAATCAGGCAGGAAAAATACGGAGCTAACGAATTGTTGGAAACGGCTAAAAAAAGTACTGTACAAGTCTTTTTTGAGCAATTTAAAGACTTATTGGTGCTGATCCTCCTGGCCGCAGCAACCATCTCCGCCTTTTTGGGAAAATTAGAGAGCACACTTGTAATAACGCTTGTCGTGCTGCTTAATGCTGTCTTGGGTACCCTGCAGCATGTAAAGGCGGAACAATCCCTGCTCAGCCTCAAAAAGCTTTCATCACCCACCGCTAAAGTACTACGCGATGGTAAAATGAGTCAAATCCCCTCCAGCGAGCTTGTGCCCGGCGATATCCTCTACCTGGAAGCCGGGGACTATGTAAGCGCGGACGCCCGTATCCTCGAAGCGCACAGCCTGCAGGTCAATGAAAGTTCTCTGACGGGTGAGTCGGTGAGCGTTTTAAAGATTGCCGAACCCTGCTCGCAGGGAGAAGATGTGGCTATTGCTGATCTGAAAAATATGGTTTTTTCAGGCAGCTTTGTAACCTATGGACGGGCGATGGCGGCAGTAACTCATACCGGGATGGATACGGAAATCGGCAAGGTTGCCCAGCTGCTGGATACGGCTAAGGATAAAAGAACGCCCTTGCAGTTAAGCCTTGATGAATTCGGCAAAAAACTGGCTATTATTGTGCTGGCTATCTGCGTGCTTGTTTTCGGATTGAGCCTTTATCGCGGCGTGGAATTGATTACTGCCTTTTTATTTGCCGTTTCCCTGGCAGTAGCGGCAATTCCCGAAGCACTCAGCTCCATTGTCACCATCGTGCTGGCTCTGGGAACGCAAAAAATGGCCCAAAAAAATGCCATCGTGAGAAAACTGTACGCTGTGGAAGGCCTCGGCAGCATTACCGTCATCTGTTCCGATAAAACCGGAACACTGACCCAAAACAAGATGACGGTGGAAAAAGTATATGTTGATAAAACGGTTTCAGCTTCCACTGCTTTGGATCCGGATAAAGACCTGGAGAAAAAGCTGGTCCTGACGGCTCTGCTTTGTAATGATGCGGTTACAGCTGAGCAAAAGGAAATGGGCGACCCCACAGAAATAGCACTCGTTAATTTAGGTGAGCTGTACGGCCTTGACGAACTGGAGGTCCGTAAAAAGCACTCCCGCGTAGGTGAAATCCCCTTTGATTCAGAGCGCAAACTGATGAGTACCGTCAACAGGATCAACGATAAAACGTTTTTGCTCACCAAAGGGGCTGTGGACATGCTTCTTCCAAAAGCAAACCGGCTGGAGACATCCACAAGTGTTGAGCCGTTAACAGCAGAGCACTTAGCTGAAATTAATCGAGCAAACAGCGATTTCTCGGCAAACGGGTTGCGTGTTTTAGCTTTTGCTTACAAAGAAGTTTACGAAGAATATATTTGCCTTGAAGAGGAAACAGGCCTGACTTTTCTAGGGCTGATAGCAATGATGGACCCACCGCGGCCGGAATCGGCCGCAGCCGTGGCAAACAGCATTCAGGCAGGTATCCTGCCTGTGATGATTACAGGCGATCACCCCGTTACCGCTGCCGCAATCGCGCGGCAAATCGGCATCCTTACCGATGAACATTCTGTTATGAAAGGCTCCGAGCTAGAGAGGCTAAGCGATGAAGAGCTTCGTGAACGGGTTGCGGGCACTGCCGTTTTCGCCCGGGTTTCTCCGGAGCATAAAATACGTATTGTCAAAGCATGGCAGCAAAGAGGCGATGTGGTTGCCATGACAGGAGACGGCGTTAACGACGCCCCTGCGCTGAAGCAGGCGAATATCGGCATAGCCATGGGGATCACGGGAACAGAAGTTGCCAAAGATGCGGCATCGATCATTCTCACCGATGATAATTTTTCCACAATCGTGGAGGCAATTTCAACCGGACGGAGCATCTTTGCCAACATTAGAAACGCTGTCAAGTTCCTGCTTTCGGGCAATATGGCAGGTATCTTATCCGTACTTTACGCCTCGTTCTCCGGCCTGCCCGTACCTTTCGCACCGGTGCACCTCTTATTTATCAATTTAATTACCGACAGCCTGCCGGCTATTGCCATTGGACTGGAACCCCACAATAAGAACCTGATGCAGGAAAAGCCGCGTAATGCCAACGAGCCCATTCTAAATAAAACGTTTGCCACCGCAATATTTATGGAGGGAGTGCTAATCGCCATAGGTACCATGACGGCATTTCATCTGGGGCTCGGCACCGGGGATGCCTTTCTGGCAAGCACCATGGCCTTTGCCACCCTCTCTCTCTCCCGGCTGATTCACGGTTTCAATTCACGCTCCAAAGAATCAATTTTTAAAATCGGTATATTTTCCAATCCTTTTCTCTGGGCAGCTGTTCTGATCGGTTATCTGCTGCTGCGTATCGTTCTAACCTATCCGCCTGTCATGCACCTCTTTGAAGCAGCTCCCCTGACGGCAGATCAGCATATCACCATACTTGCTCTTTCTTTGATGCCGTTTGTTGTTATTCAACTTTACAAACTTTTCTTTGTAAACCTTTAAACTTGATAGCAGAGATATAATGGAAAATATTAATGATAATATAATAAAATGGTCGAAATATATGTTAAAATGAAAGAGACAAACTACCAATCATGGGGCATAAATAATAATTATCTTTCATAACACTTACTATCAGCGACAATTGACACTAACGAAAAGCACCCTGCACGGGGGGGAAAGTTTTTGCCCGCGGCGCTTGAAGTCCAATGGGTAAAGGCTTTATGACATTATTGAAACTACTTTTATTTTGTTAGAAATGTGAAAGGTGAGCCCGGAAAATAATAGGAGATGTCCTAGTAGGAGGAGTTTCTACCGTGCGCGTATTAAATATGGGAATTGACGTTGGTTCGACAACGGCAAAAATTGCCATACTGGATCATAATCAAGAACTGATATTCAGCAAGTATGAAAGACATTATTCGGATCTTAAGAGTACTGTGACCGGGCTTGTGGAGCAGGCCTATGCAAAGTTTCGAGATACTGCCGTTACAGTAATGGTAACAGGTTCGGGAGGAATTTCTGTTGCTGAAGCGTGTGAACTGGGCTTTATCCAGGAGGTGATCGCCGGTACGGGGGCAATAAAGGCAATTTGCCCCGAAACAGATGTGGCCATTGAGCTTGGTGGTGAGGATGCCAAGATTACATACCTTACCGGAGGACTGGAGCAGCGTATGAATGGGACCTGTGCCGGCGGAACAGGCGCATTTATTGATCAGATGGCAGTTCTGCTCAATACCGATGCCCAAGGTCTTAACGAACTGGCCAGGAACCACAGCATGATCTATTCAATAGCCGCCAGGTGTGGAGTGTTTGCCAAGACGGATGTCCAGCCTCTCCTTAATGATGGTGCAGCCAGAGAGGATATTGCTGCCTCAATTCTTCAGGCGGTAGTGATCCAAACCATCAGTGGGTTGGCCTGCGGCAGGCCGATCCGGGGCAAGGTTGCCTTCTTGGGCGGTCCTCTTTATTTTCTGCCGGAACTGCGTCGGCGTTTTATTGAAACGCTGCAACTGAGCGACGATGCTGTTGTTTTTCCCGCCAATTCGCAGGTATTCAACGGGATCGGAGCTGCTCTTGCCTCAAAAGAAAAGGAACCAATTCCACTTAGCGTATTAATGGATAAAATATATATGTTTAACAGCGCTGCACTGGAGGGATCGCAACGCCTCGGCCTTTTATTTGCAAATATTCGGGAGTTGGAGGCTTTTCAGGCCAGGCATCTCCGAAATAATGTGAGGCGTCGGGAGCTATCCGCCTTTGAGGGTGATTGTTTCCTGGGAATCGATGCCGGTTCCACCACTACCAAGCTTGCCCTGATCGATGATCAGGGTGCACTCCTCTATTCGTTTTACAGCAGTAAC
>CAZQXY010000179.1:0-4286 GCA_964597455.1 uncultured Desulfovibrionaceae bacterium | reverse complement strand
GAAGAGCTGGCAAACCGGCTGACGATGGCAGGAGTGGAAGTGGGAGATATCCAGGTTTTTGCTCCCCTGGATGAAAGGATTGTGGCAGGGAAAATTGAAGATCTGTCTTTGCATCCCACTAACAAAAAACTTCAGCTGGTGAAGGTAAATGCCGGAGGTGCTCTTCTGTCGGTTGTCTGCGGAGCATGGAATATAAAAATAGGTGACCTGGTCGCCCTGGCACTTCCCGGTTCTGTTTTGCCCGGAGGCATGGAAATCCGGGTTTCCGAGGTAAAAGGTGTATCTTCCGAAGGAATGCTCTGTTCAGCAGCCGAGCTGGGGCTTGAACTTACCGACGGTGAGAAAGGCATTCTTGTTCTAGATGTAGAGTGCGCTCTGGGGACGAGGCTTACGGATATCCTCTTTGTTAACGAGCCTGTTCTGGAACTTGATCTTACCCCTAACCGGGCTGACTGTCTGGGACTGTTGGGTGTTGCCCGTGAGGTCGCCGCACAAACAGGGGGCGAAATCAGGCTTCCTGAATGCTCGGTAGTAGAAACGGGCCGGGATATTGGTGAACTGGCGGAGGTTGAAATTCTGGAGCCGGAACTTTGCACTCGCTATACCGCAAGGATGATGGAAGGATTCAGAATAGCCCCGTCGCCTGTGAATATGCAGCTGCGACTGCTTTCTGCCGGCATCCGCTCAATATATAACCTGGTGGATGTCACGAACTATGTTATGTGGGAAACGGGTTTTCCCATGCACGCTTTTGATTACGACAAATTGCAGAAGGGCAGGATTATTGTGCGCCGCGCCGTTCTCGGGGAGGAACTTATAACATTAGATGGTGTTACGAGAAAATTGGATCCCGAGGTGCTGGTTATTGCGGACGATCAGGTGCCGGTGGGGCTGGCAGGTGTCATGGGCGGTGAGAGTACCGAGATAACAATATCGACAAAACGCCTGTTGCTGGAAGCGGCCTGTTTTAATCCTATGAACATCCGCTTGACAGCCCGTAAGCTGAATTTGCCTTCGGAAGCATCTCAGCGTTATGAGAAAGGTATAGATCCTGAAGGTGCCATTTTTGTCCAGAACAGGGCGGTACGCCTTATTCAGGAAACAGCCGGGGGCGTTATCTGCCGCGGCGTTATTGATAATTATCCTAAACCGTACAGCATGCCGCGCATCAAGTTAAGAACATCCAGGGTTGAAAAGGTGCTCGGCTACAGTGTTGATAAAGATGAAATCGAGGATATTTTAAAAAGATTTGGCCTGGATGTAAGCTCTCACACTGAAAATGCAGGTTCAGACGTCGGTTCTGATGCGCACCGAACCTCAACAGATACTGTTTTCATGGTAGATGTTCCTTCATTTCGCCGGGATTTGAACATAGAGGAGGACCTTATTGAAGAAATTGCGCGGTTAAAAGGTTTTGACAAGATCCCTTCAACACTCCCGGTGGGGGTGTTGACTGCCGGGCGGCCTTCGAAAAAGAGAAGGATAATGGACAAGGTCAAAGATACCCTGGTTGCCTGCGGTCTCCAGGAAATTATCACCTTTTCTTTTATGAATTCGCGGCTTTTTGATGAGCTCAACCTGCCGACGGATGATCCCCGGCGCAATACGGTAAACATTTATAATCCTCTCTCCGAGGAACAGGGGGTATTGCGCACCACGCTGATTCCCGGCATATTGCAGGTAATGCAATATAATTTTAACCGGCAGATAGATAACCAGCTTCTGTTTGAACTGGGGAAAGTATTTGATCCTCCCGTTGAAAAGGCAAAGCTGCCCGTTGAAAAGATGATGATTGCACTTGCGCTCAGTGGCAAAGCACCGCAAAATGACTGGCAGGTGCCGCCGGTTGCAATTGATTTCTACTATTTAAAAGGTATCCTGGAAGTACTGCTGGATAACCTCGGGGTGACTAATTACCGTTGGGAAGAAGCGATACTTCCGCTTTTGCATCCAAGCAAAGGGGCGAAGCTGTTTGTTGACAATCAAGAAGCCGGATTCCTGGGAGCCTTGCATCCTGCGGCAGCGGAGAATATGGATTTAAAACAGGATATTTGCCTGGCTGAATTGGAACTGGATGTCTTTTTAAATGCCGCATCCCTGGTACCCTCTTTTAAGCCGCTGCCTCGTTATCCTTCAGTTTACCGGGATATAGCATTTGTTGTGCCTGCTACTGCAAAGGCAGGGGATATCCTGCGGGAGATCAAGGAATTAAGCGGAGTTTGGCTGGAGGATATCAAGTTGTTCGATGTTTACAGGGGGAAACAGATCACGGAAGGGCAGATAAGCCTTGCCTTTGCCCTTACCTTCCGGCACAGCGAGAGAACCCTTAAGGATCGAGAGATAGATGAAATATTGGATAAAATAGAAAAAGAACTCTTCCGGAAGTTTAAGGCGGTTCTCAGGAAAATATAAAAGAAGGAGTCGGATTAAACTTAGCGAATAATATATAAAAATATAAAAATAAGTATGGCGCAGGAAAGCAGGAAATAAGTATGGCGCAGGCAGGGCTGGGTTCTGCATTTTGTAGCTGCCGGGGAACCCAGTTTAATAACTGTACCATACTTTGTGAGCAGGGAGGGGTTTATTTGCAGTGTATTTTCCAGCGCAACTGGCATTCTTCCGTCCGTATGGAAGAGCATAATCTGTTGTCGGAGGTTACTTATTGTGGTACTGACCGTGAAGTATGTGCGCGGTTAATGATTAATCCTAAAACTTTAATTGTGTTGAAGGCGGTCTGGGAGACATACCGAACTCCTGATGAAGCAGGCTACAAAGCCCTGGATATACCGGGGATGGTGGGGATGGAGGCTTACTTTGGCAGCGGCGGTAACCTGCGCAAAGCTCTTCAACCGTTGCAGGATCCCTTAGCCGGTGAGCTTTTTGCAGAGGCCGTTCGGGGCAATATCCAGGCTGAAACCTTTCTTATAAAAGAGAGGGGATACAACACGCCGGAGTCTTACGAGCGTTACTTTAATGATTTTTACAAAGATTCCTGCTGTTTTTTTAGTAACCTCGACCGGGTAAGCCTCGGCTGGTATGAATACATCGGCTACAATAAGCGGGGAGGAAGTCTTTTTAACCGTATGAAAAGCCAGATTTTGAGCCTGCACGAAAATTCATACTACCTTAGCGGGCACATCAACGACTCTTTTCATGGAATTGCCATTGATCTGGAGTTGGAAAAGGATACCCGCCGCGTAAAAAACGCCTGGGGAAGTCCTTTGAGAATTCCGGATCCCGTCTGTAAAGAGGCGGGGGTTTACATGAAACAGCTGGAAGGGAAGATACTGGCCGGTTTAAAGAAGAAGGAGATCGCCCACCTGCTTGGGGCCTCAAATAGTTGTGTGCATATGGTAGATCTGGTTTTTGAAGGCCAGGAAACCTTGACCCTTAGCGAAGATTCCCGGGAGGGCAATAAATGACGGAAGAGCAGGAGAAAAAACGGGTTACATTAGATATTTTGGGTGAGAAATATATAATTCGTAGCCCGTCGTCTCATAAGCATATCTTCGAGGTCGAGCGTTATGTAAACTCATTAATGAAAGAGCTATCCGACAAATATCCACGTATGGGCCTGCACAGAATTGCTGTTTTAACCTCGTTAAACCTGGCCAGCGACCTCTTATCATTAAAGAAAGAGAAAAAAAAGAAAAGGTGAACATAAGTATTGAACTGGCTTGATTACGTGCTCATTTTTATTTTAATTTTAAATTTGTATAATGGATTACGGTATGGTTTTATACGCCAGATTGTTGGGATGGCAAGCCTCTTTATAGCCCTTTATCTTGCCCTTCTCTGGAGTAGCGATATTAAAATATATCTGGAAAAATACCTGAGACTGGATGAAGTAATCACCGTCTTGGTGTCAAATGGCGATACTTCTCTTTGGCTGACCGGGGTCTTGCTAAACATTATTTCCTTCCTGCTGTTGTTCGTGCTGTTATCTTTTATCCTTGCCTTTTTGTCCGGTAAGCTGAGATATTTAAACAGAATTCCGATTATCGGTACAATCAATGTTCTTTTGGGAGGTCTGTTTGGCGCTGTAAAAGGTGTGATCATTGTTTTCCTGATCGTAGCTCTAATTTCGTTAATTCCAACCGAGTATTGGATAAATACTCTGGATGCATCTGTGGTAGTAGCCCTCTCCGGCCATTATATGCCATTATTATATACCCTTATTGTAGATTATATTACAGGCAGACTGGTGTAGAAACCGCGAGGAGAGTTCTATCTTACAGGCAGACTGGTGGAGAAGAGGAGAGTTTTAACTTACAGGCAGACTGGTG
>CAZQXY010000178.1:0-4323 GCA_964597455.1 uncultured Desulfovibrionaceae bacterium | reverse complement strand
TCCCCGTATGCTGGAGCAGAAAATCGGTTATATTCAGATTACCAGCTTTGACCAGGATACCGGCAGAGATTTTTGTGATTCTCTCAAGCTTTTGGAAAAGGAGGATCTTCAAGGGCTTGTATTGGATCTGCGGGATAATCCGGGAGGTTTGCCGGAAGAGGCTATTGAGATTGCACAGGAGATCGTTCCTTCAGGAGAAATTACGCGGGTGGTTGACCGTGATGGGAACATTCAGGAACAGCATTTTTCCCGGGCAGCAGAAAAAGAGTATGAAATTGTTGTTCTGGTAAATGAACATACGGCAAGTGCTGCGGAGATTATCGCCGGCTCCCTGCAGGACAGGGAAACTGCGTTTCTGGTGGGCAAGCCTACTTATGGTAAGGCAACTATGCAGTGCTTGCAGTATCTGGAGGGCGGGGGAGGCCTGCGTTATACGATAGCCAAATATTTGACTCCCAGCGGGCAAAGCTGGCACGAAAGCGGACTGCAGCCTGATTACGAAGTTGAACTCCCCTTGGAATTTTATTTGCAATATTTCTCAATACCGCGGGACTTAAAAAAGGGAGACACAGGAGAAAAAGTAATTCTGCTGCAGAGCATGCTGCATTTTTTGGGTTACCCTTTAGAAAAGACGGGTGTATATGATCTGCAGACGATTAACTCTCTCATGGAGTTTCAGAAAGACAGCAGCTTATCAGATACCGGTTCTCTAGATATTTCTACCAGGGAACGGCTGCGTAACATACTTGCTGAAAAAGCAGAAGAGGTTGATGAACAGTTGCATCTGGCGCTAAAGATCCTAAAAGGGGAAGATAAAGCTGTTTAGCCGTTCCCTGTCCGTGCATAAAAGGAGGTGAAAATGCTGTGGGCTTCTGGTTGGATATATTACTCTTAATGCTGAAAACTATGGCCTTCTCTTTGTGCAACCCTTTATTCTGGCTGGTCGTATTTATAGTGTTTATGCAGTACCGTCGCGTTGTTTATATGGAGAAAAAACTATTTGGCCGGCCTATTAATAACGTTTGGGTGCAGACCCTTTATTCCGTGTTATATGGGGTGTTGGGAGGTTTTGTAGGCAGTATTTTCCTTTTACTGCTGGGTATTTCCCTGGATAGCATTGGGATAGCCTATATCTGGCCCGTTGCTATCCTGCTTTTATTCATTAATCCCCGCTACCTCTGTTTCGCTTATGCCGGAGGCATCATCGCTGTTTTATCAATTATTCTCAGGGTACTTATGCCTTCCTGGCCATTTTTGAGCGATATCGCGCTTCTGGCGGGGCTTACCGAGATTCATCTGCCCAGTTTGCTTGCTCTGGTAGGGGTTTTACATCTAACGGAGTCTTTCCTTATTTATATCAGCGGTCACCGCGGCGCCAGCCCCATCTATCTCAAAGCCCCTTCCGGGGAGGTCGTCGGCGGCTACAGCATGCAGCGTTTCTGGCCCCTTCCCCTGATGGGGCTCTGGACCTATATTGTTGCTGAAACCTCGGAGATTTTTGTCGGCGGTATTCCCATGCCTGACTGGTGGCCCCTTCTGGGGACAGTAATGAATACCGGCGGGGGGCAGGAAGTTATCTATCTCATGCTTCCCCTGGTTGCGGGTCTCGGCTACAGCGATCTTGCCCTTTCCAGTTACCCGCGCAGCAAAAGAATAAAAACGGCACGCAATCTGGCGATTTACAGCCTGCTGTTATCATCGCTGGCGGTTGCCGCCGCTTTTATCCCGCCGCTGATTATTGCGGCAGCCCTTGTCGCTCCTCTGGGTCATGAATTGCTCATCCTTAAAGGTAATAAAGAAGAATTTTCAGGATCGCCGCTTTTTACTGCCGATAAAGATGGTGGCTTAAAGATCATGGCTGTAGTTCCCGGTTCCCCTGCGGGAAAAGCCGGCTTGAAAGACGGTGACAGGATTACAAAGGTAAACAACTACCGCATAAATTCTGAAAATGATTTCTGGAATGCTTTAGATCTTTATTACAATCGCGTTTTATTAAGCATTATTAGAAAGGGAAAGAACATTAATATCCCGGCACAGATTTACCCTCAGCCGATCAGCCGTTTCGGAGTAATTTTTCCTCCCGGCAGGTGGAACAGCGTTTATGTGGAGATGAAGCATAGTTCCCTTGGGGAAAAAATAAGGAGCCGTTTTTGGCCGGGGCGGCGCTCTTGAGATTGTAAAATCGTAATATGCGGTATATTTAAATCATCCCTGGTTAAAATAGCGTAAGAAAAATATTAAGGGATGAGGTCAACATGCAAACTGCTGACGATTTGAATATCAAACTGGACAAAATATTGAACAACCTGCGCCAAAACCGCTTTAAACTGGAACAATTATTAATTACAATGCAATCGCAGCAACAGACGATTTTGGATGGCCTGCAGCAGATCACGGAGGGGCAGCTTACAGCACAGGGGCTTATTTCCGGAAGCCTTTCTGCTTTTGAAGAGAAGGCAGGTGCTGCTCAGGGAATACAAGGGGTCTTTTATGGAAACCCACTTCTAAAAAATGAGATCATGCAAAAAAGGGTGGCGCTGGAGCAAAACCTGCAGAAGTTAAGAGAGATGGGCTACCAGCTACAACAAAAAATTCAGCTCCTCGGAAAGTCCGTTCAAGATATTGGCCGCTATGTTTCACCGGAAATAGCGCATGAAGAAAAAAGTATTGAAGAGATTATGGGCTATCTGGCAGAAAATGGCTACACGCAAAAAGTGCTGGTTAGAAAATAACATTCTTCAAAAAAATATTGCAGTGATACGAAAATATAACATAACACTAAACGAGACCGTCCAGAGTGCTTGAAGATTAGAGGACAGGCCTGTGGGTTTTTTGTTTTTGGAAGGGTTTTTTAATGGTATTTGTTTGTTATCCATAAATAATCTTTAGTTTAAAATATTTCTGCTTTAAAAGGACCGCAGTCATAAGCCAAACTTTTTAAAAAAAATTTAGAGTATGGCAGGAATAGTAATGGTGCATATAGAAGATAAAGCAAAATATGTATTACTGAATTTAGTATTAGTAACACATGATCAGCAAGAAGAAGAACTTGTCTGTATATTTTTTTGTCCATTAAGTATCATTAATATTAAATAAATAACACTATAATAAAATAGGAAGGAACTGAACTAATGAAAAAACCTATTATACTAGTTCTGGTCATTGCTTTTTCTTTCTGCCTGGCAGTTGGCTGTGGAAACAACACAGCAAACGACCTGGCTGCCGAACCCGGGCAGGTTGCGGAGGCAACCACTCGTACGATAACCGATATGGTTGGGCGTGAAGTTGAGATACCTGCAAATGTAGAGAAGATAGTTCCTCTTGCCAACACTCCGCGTATGATTACATATCTTGGGCTGGCAGATAAAGCAGTAGGAATAGGCGGGATGGCTTCTGATAATATCACCCCCGTTACAGCCTATGCTTACGCCAACAAAGATCTGTGGGCAAACCTGCCCGTTGTTGGTACGGATGCAGCCGGTGCGACCGATTATTACCCGGAAGAAATCATTAAAGTTAATCCTGATGTGATCTTATGCTCTTATGCACCGGAGCTGGCGGATGAAATTCAAACCAAAACAGGTATACCGGTGGTTTCTGTGCCTCTGGGAACATTATTTGGGGAGGACTACGAGCAAGCACTTCGTCTCCTGGCCGATGTTTGCGGGGTTCCGGAAAAAGCTGAAGAAGTCATTGCCTTCATAAACGATTGTCTGCAGGACCTTCAATCCAGAACGGCAGATGTGCCCAATGAAGATAAACCTACTGTTTTGGGAGCGGCCGCAAGCTTCAAAGGAGCCCATGGCATAGAGGGTGTTTACGCAAATTACAAATTATTTGAAATACTAAATGCAAATGATGTTACCAAAGGCAGCTCTGATCTAGTAGGTGGCGTGGTGGTCGATAAGGAACAGATCATCAGCTGGAATCCCGAGTATATTTTCTTTGACTTTACCGGCTTAAACCTCATTAAAGAAGATCTTAAGAAAAACCCGGGATTTTATGCTCAGCTCACAGCGTTTCAAAATGGGAAACTATATCAGTATCCTAATTCTACATCCTATTATTCAAACGTTGAAATTCCCATTGTAAACAGTTATTATATCGGAAGCATCATTTTCCCGGAGCAGTTCAAGGATATTGTATTTAAAGATAAGGCTAACGAGATCTTCAAGTTTTTCCTTGGGAGTGACGATTATCTCAGTGAACTCGAAGCTTTTGGCGCAAGTTACAGCAGTGTAACTTTTGGTGATAATTGATGACAGAAAGTCGTATTACTCAGCTGGAGCTATATAACGCTTTCATCAAACGAAAGAAACAGGT
>CAZQXY010000177.1:0-4375 GCA_964597455.1 uncultured Desulfovibrionaceae bacterium | reverse complement strand
ATAAAATCTTCTTACGGTTTTGCTGTTACTGATACCTGTCCTTATTTTTATTTTTCAGACCTTATTGTGGGGGAAACGACTTGTGACGGCAAGAAAAAGATGTTTGAAATGCTGAGGGAGTTAAAGCCCGTACACGTGATGCAACTTCCACATCTTAAGGAGAGCGAGGCTTCGATAGAGCTCTGGATTTCCGAGGTTAGGCGACTGCGGGCCAGACTGGAGGATGAATTAAATGTGGAAATCCACGATGAGAATATCTGGAAGGCAATCGATCTGGTAAATCGGGAGGTGTCGGCTTTAAAAGCCCTTTGCGATCTCAATAGGGCAGACCCGCCTCCATTGAGCGGCTTGGAACTGATGACCGTGCTTTGGACCAGAAATTTTTACGCTGACAGGGAAGGGTCGATTCAATTGGTGGGAGAGTTTGCAGCATCTATTCCTTCTGATGAAAAAATAACTACGGGTTCTGGCAAACCGCGAGTCCTGCTTACCGGTTGCCCGGTAGGGCAGGGAAGTGAAAAAGTAATAAGCTTGATAGAGGGATTGGGTGGGACAGTAGTGGCTATGGAGAACTGCAGCGGTTATAAAACTCTCGAACTTCAGACGGAGAAAAAGTATGACGACCCTATCGTTGCTCTGGCTCATAAATATATTCAGATGCCATGCTCGTGCATGAGCCCGAATCCCTACAGGTTAGAACTGTTGGGGCGTATGATTGGGGATTTTCATGTCCAAGCTGTCGTGGATCTGACCTGGCAGGCCTGCCATACTTACAATATAGAAGCTTCTGATGTAATGAAGTTGGTAAAAAACGAGGGAATCCCTTACCTGCACCTGGAAACCGATTATTCCTCTTCCGATATGGAAAACCTAAAAGTACGCCTGGAAGCCATGCTGGAGATGGTTTCCAGATGATTGACATGGGATTGGATCTCCCGTATGATATGATTTTGACAATGGGATATGCAAGAGAAAGCCAGTTATGATAAAATGAAGGTAAAAGGAAGGATCTTAAAATGCTGCAAAAAAAAATTGATAACCGGGGATTATCCTGTCCCCAGCCGGTAATCAACACTAAAAAAGTCTTGGACGAAATGTTTAAAGGAGGAAATAACGAGTTTACACTTACTGTCATAGTTGATAATGAAGCTGCAAAGGAAAACGTCTCCCGTCTTGCCGGGACATTCGGATGTGAGGTGTCTGTCCAGGAAAAGGAAGACGGTATTTTTGTTATCATTCATAATACTGAGAAGAAGGATCACATAGAGGAGGAAAGTCAACCGGAGGCAAATGTATCTTGCTGCTGCGCAAGTGAAGCGTCGGAAAAGGAAACCGTTCTTCTTATTACTTCCTCAACTTTGGGTCAGGGCAGTGAGGAATTGGGCAAAATATTGATGCGCAGTTTCATTTATACTCTGAAGGAAACTGAGTTTGCACCTTCCAAAATACTATTCCTAAACAGCGGCGTATATCTAACCACGGAAGGAAGTCCTGTCCTGGATGAGTTGAAACAGCTGACGGAAATGGGTATAGAAATTTTCTCATGCGGAACCTGTTTGGATTATTACAAGCTTAAGGAAAAGCTGGAAGTAGGGATTGTGACAAATATGTATGACATTGCGGATAGTATACGCTCTGCCGGCAAATGTATCACTCTTTAGTGGACATAAGCCCGGTTGCGGCACTGTATTCACTGAGGTTGAGCAGGTAGCTGCAGTAGGCCAGCAGATGCTCGGCCATTTTTTTTTCCATTGTTTTAGTGTCGGCTCCGGGCGGCAGGTTCCAGTTAGGCTTGGGGTTGACTTCGATCATCCAAATTTTTTTGTGTATATCGACAGCGATATCAAAACCCAATTCACCGAAGGGCCCGGCATGAACCCTGTCTATTTCCCGGGCAATTAGCAGGGCGGCCTCTTGAACAGATGTGAAGACAGCTCCAGCAAAGTAATCCCTCCCGAGAGTGCTTATCTATTGTATGAAAGCCCCTCGGTTTCTGTTCAGACAGTAGCCAGAGCTAGACAGGCCCCGGCATTTTCGGGAGAGGATATTTATATATATTACCTTTGTAATTTTCCATTACAACCTCACGATCATCTTTGCTGAGAACATAGTTATAATTAATTGGTATCTTACCGCCGCCGTGGGGAGCGTCGATGACATATTTGGGAATTGCATAACCGGAAATATTGCCTGTCAGTTTGTGTATTATGTCAATTCCTGCGTTAACATCGGTACGGAAATGGGCTATTCCCCGGGATAAATCGCACTGATATAAATAATAGGGGCGTACACGCATATGAACAAGCTTTAACAGAAGCTCTTTCATTGTTTCGGGGTCATCGTTAATTCCCCGCAGCAATACACTTTGATTTCCGAGAGGTATCCCTGCATCGGCAATAGCGGCACAAGCCCGCTGAGCGTCGGGAGTTATTTCGTTAGGGTGATTGAAATGCGTGTTAATCCAAATAGGCTGATATTTTTTCAGCATCTCAAGGAGCTCTGTGGTTATACGCATCGGCATAACCACAGGAACCCGTGTTCCTATTCTGATAATATCAACATGGGGTATGGCACGAAGCCCTGAAATAATATGCTCAAGCTTTTTGGTACTCATTACCAGCGGATCGCCGCCGGATATAAGAACATCACGTATTTCAGTATGCGAACGGATATAATGGAGTGCGGGTTTTAATTCCTTTTCAGTGATTATCCTGTCTTCTTCACCGACGGCTCTGCGCCGGGTACAGTGACGGCAATACATTGAGCATTTATAAGTCACTAAAAACAGTACCCTGTCGGGGTACCTGTGAACAATGTGCGGAACCGGGCTGTCAACTTCTTCATTGAGCGGGTCCGAAAGATCGTCCTCATGGAAATATGTTTCTTCAATCAGGGGAACCGCCTGAAGGCGCAGCGGATCATTTTTATCGCTTGTCTTTATCAAGGAGGCATAATAGGGTGTGATGGCCATACGAAATTGTTCAAGACATTTCGTAATATCGTCTTTGTCCTGTGCGGATAAATCAATTACCTTTGAGAGCATTTCTGCATTTGTTATCCTATGGGCAAATTGCCATTTCCAATCATACCACGACCGATATTTAAAGGCGTAATCTTGACATTTCATCACGATCTTTCACCTCAGTTTCCTATTTTGAGGCGTTTTAGCGCCGCATTCAAAATACCGTTCACAAGCTCAGTGTAACTGATACCGCAAAACTCGGCCAGTATCGGATAATCGCTGTAACCCGGTGCAAGACCCGGCAGCGGATTTATTTCTATAAAATATATCTTGCCGTCAGCCGGCATGCGAAAGTCAATGCGTGAAAAATCCCGGCATCCGAGTATGTTGTAAATCTTTTTTGCATACTTCATTATTTCGGCTTCCTGCCCTTTCGTTAGAGATGCAGGGCATTGATAATCTAGATATTCTTTATAATTTTGCTTTACATTGTAGCTGTAAACATGGAAGTGTTCCTGTGTTTCTTTTTTGTATATGATTTCCATTGGCGGGAACACCCTTGTTTCACTCCCGTTTCCGAGTATCCCGACGGTAAACTCACGCCCTTCTATATATTCTTCCGCAAGCATGGCTTCATTGTAAACCTGAATATTTTGCCTGGCCAGCTCACGAAGCTCTTTTGCGGATTTAACAATACTAATATCTGATATCCCTTTACTCGAGCCTTCCGCATTGGGCTTTATAATAACAGGATATTTGAGTGAAACTTTTGAAAGGGAAGCTTCCGCAGACAATAACGCATATTTTGGAGTACGGATTCGATAAGACAACATAAGCTGCTTTGTAAGGGCTTTGTCAAGGGCGAGACATAATGTTGTTTCATCCGAGCCGGTAAACGGAATGCCAAAAAAATTAAGCATCGCCGGGATCTGCGCTTCACGGCCTCTGCCGTTCAAGCCTTCCGCAATGTTGAAGGCAATGTCAATATGCTCATTTCGCAGTTTTTCCGGTAATGCTTCATCAGCTTCAAGCAATATTATATGATGACCCTCCGCTTCAAGTGCGGATTTAATAGCATAAACCGTCTCTATGCTGTCATATTCCGCTTCGGCATCGGGGACAGTTGTTTTTAACCCTCTTTTTAGGTTAAATACAACGCCTACGACCAAAGCACCTTTAGTGAGCGGGACTTCGGAATCCAGTTGTTCCAGGTTAACCACCAGCTTTCTTATTAAATTAAGATAAGTATAGTCAAAAAACAGAAAAAGTCAATATACCACTTATGAAATCTTATAAAAAGCTTATAAAAAACTCGTCAAATAAAATTCTAATAAAAAAATAACCCTTGCGTAATATCCAACCTGTCTTTAGGAATAAAAATGAAAAAATGGTGCTAAAGCTCAAAATTTGTGC
>CAZQXY010000176.1:0-4449 GCA_964597455.1 uncultured Desulfovibrionaceae bacterium | reverse complement strand
TCTCGATCCTGCACCCCAAAAAGAGATTGAAGCTTTTTGGAAGGCTTACGGGATAAAGCGGCCGGGGAAGGAACTGCTTGTGGGTTTGGCGCTCAGGCCTTACCCGGGGGAAACGCTTTTCGATAAAAAGCTGCTGGAAATATTCAGCACCGGGTGCAGGTTTTTGGAAAAAGAATATAAGGCCCGGCTTATTTTTCTTCCTTACCACCTGAAAAAAGATCTGCCGCTGGCCAGGGACCTTGCATCGAGGTCGTCAACCAGGGGGATAGTCATCGAGGAGAGCCTTTCTTCGAGGAATGTCTTAAGGGTGATGGGAGGGCTTGATTTGCTTATCGGGATGCGCTTACATGCACTGATCTTCGCCTCAATCTGTGGAGTGCCTTTTATTGCCTTGCCTTATGATCCCAAGGTTAACGCGTTTCTTCGGCATGTTGAGAAACCCGGTTTATCCCTGGAGAGTTTAAACTCAGCGCAGTTGCTGGAGAGTATCAAGTCCGCCCTGGATGAAGGCGATGAAGCCGGGGCAGACTTGCGCATTAAGATAAATGCCCGGAAAAGAGAAGTGCAGGAAGCTGCTCAAAAAATTTTATCCTTATTATAATTATCGCGTTTTATTAAAAGTGTTATTATAGTGTTGCCATACAGTTTGAAATAAAGCAGGTATGGAATAAAATGAACTATGGGTAATAACTATTACTATGGCTAATAACTATTATTAGGGCAAGGAGGTGCCTCCCGGTATATTTTTTATCCCGGGGCAAATATTATGATAGCTGTAAAAGTAAAAGGTGTAGGACTTGATTCATCGCAGAACCCGCTGCTTTTGCTGATCGATCAGGAAGAAACCATGGTGCTTCCGATAGGTATTGGTTTGGGTGAGGCTCAGGCGATATCCCTTAAACTGGAAGGGTATGTTTTACCCCGCCCGCTCACACACGATCTTATTGTCTCGATTTGTGCCAATCTCGGCGCTTCTATCCGGCGGATCGTTGTAAATGACATTTACAAAGGCACGTACTACGCCCAGATATTTTTAGAAAAGGACGGGAAAGAGATCATATTGGACTCGCGGCCCAGTGACGGAATAGCACTGGCTTTAGCCAGCGGAACCCCTCTTTTTATCACGGAAAAAGTAGCACAGCATTCATTGCCTTTTGAGGAGGTCCTCAAGGAAAACTGTGATTTTATATTTGAAGATGGAGAAGATAAACCTTTACATTAATTCTTAAGGCGAATTCATGATGCGGGGAGCGGACCAATGCAGAAAAAGTTAACACAAAAGTTAACACAAAAGTTGATATCTTTTATCCTTTTCATCTACATATTTTGTTTTGCGCTAATCCCTGTTGGAATACAGCAGGAAGCAAAAGCAGGCGATATTTATCTTCTGGAGATAAAAGGCACAATTACCAGGGGGCAGGCGGCGTTTGTAGAGAGGCAGTTATCCGCGGCGAGCGCTGATCTTGCCCAGGCAGTAATTATTGAGTTGGATACCCCGGGGGGACTGGTGGAGGCCACACTGGATCTGACAAAGTCTTTTAGTGCCTCACCTATCCCTGTAATAGTATTTGTGCAACCTACCGGTGCTATCGCTGCTTCTGCGGGCGCTTTTCTTTTAATCAGTGCGGATATCGCCGCTATGGCCCCGGGGACTACTGTCGGTGCGGCCATGCCGGTCACCCTGTCCCCCGATGGCGGTTCGGAAAAGGCCGATGAAAAGACCGTAAATTTCCTTGCCGGACATATGAAAAGTATCGCCCGCCAGAAAGGGCGCTCCGCCGACCTGGCGGAAAAATTTGTTACGGAAAATCTTGCTCTGGATGCTATTGAGGCGCAGGAAAAAGGCGTTAGCGATCTGGTTGCGGAAAATCTTACTGTTCTCCTGGAAAAGATTGACGGCTTTGAAGGAGAAAAAGACGGGCATCCTTTTGTTTTAAATACAGCAGGGGCCAGTATCCTGGAAAAAGATATGATTCCCCGGGAAAGGCTCCAGGATAAAGTCAGCGATCCGCAGGTAGCTTATCTTCTGCTGATAGCGGGAGCCCTGGGGATATATTTCGGTTTGGGGATGGCGGGGACGTTTATTCTCGAGACGCTGGGAGGCATCGCCCTGCTGCTGGGAATTTACGGCATGGGTCTTTTTGATACCAATACAGCCGGGATAATTTTTATTGTTCTGGGCCTCGGGTTACTCGTTGTGGAGGTTTTTACGGCGGGTTTTGGGATACTCGGTATTGGTGGGGGAGTGAGTCTGTTAATCGGTTCCGTTTTGCTGCCGAGCGAGCCGCTTATGGCACCTTACTGGTATCCCAGGTTTATGGCTATTGCTGTAGGTGCTGCCGTGGGGGTTTGTGTGCTTAGTTTTCTGATCGCTACCATGATCATTAGATCCCGGCGCAGCTGGAAAGGCAGGGAGACTTTCTTTGGCCCGGCGTCAAAAGCGTTAGTTGTAGAGGAGCTCTCGCCTTACGGTACTGTCAAAATGCGCGGCGAGCTGTGGAAGGCGCTGAGCCACAATAATTCTACCATACCGCAGGGCGCGGAAGTGGAGATCGTAAAACAGCAAGGGCTTACGCTTATTGTTAAGGAGAGGGGCAGCGAAAAAAATCCAGCCCCTGAATAATTATAATCTGGATGATTATAAATTGTATAAACCGCAAAATTAATAACGTAACGTAACGCAGCGTAGCGTAATGTAGCGTAACGTACGTAAATCTGGAGGTGTATGTTTTATGGAGACGATTATGGCAGTGGTTTTTATCATTTTAATTTTCCTTTATTCGGCATTAAAAGTCGTGCGGGAATACGAAAGGCTGGTTGTATTCCGCCTGGGGCATCTGGTAGGGTCCAGAGGGCCGGGCCTGGTCCTGCTTATTCCTGTTCTGGACCGGTTTGTAAGAGTTTCCCTGCGGGTAATCACCCTGGATGTTCCCACTCAGGATGTTATTACCAGGGACAACGTTACCGCAAGCGTAAACGCGGTGGTCTACTACCGGGTAGTTGATCCAAACAACGCGATCGTTAATGTGGAAAACTACATGTTTGCCACGGGGCAGCTTGCTCAGACTACTCTGCGCAGCGTAGCAGGGCAGGCCGAACTGGATGAACTGCTCGCAGAAAGGGATAAACTCAACCACCAGATTCAGAAGATCCTCGACGAAGCTACCGACCCCTGGGGGATCAAGGTTACCGCTGTAGAGATCAAGGATGTTAATATTCCTGAAGGATTGCAGCGGGCAATATCTCGGCAGGCTGCAGCAGAAAGGGAAAGGAGGGCTATCGTCATCCAGGCCGAAGGAGAGAAACAGGCTTCGGAAAAGCTGGCGGAAGCCGCTTCAGTTCTGGCAGGCACTCCTGGAGGGCTGTTTATACGTCTTTTGCGTACCCTTCCGGAGATCGTCTCACAACCGGGGAATACAATTGCCTTTCCCTTGCCGATGGAGCTGCGCCACCTGGCGGATGCGTTTGATCTGAATAAAGATGCCAAAGATGCATTCGATCTGAATAAACAGGATAAACAGGATACTTCCTCCAGCGAATCTGAATAAACAGTATACTTCTTCTGGCGAAGGGGATTCATAACGCGACAGCGGTGTCGGTTCCCCCGGGTAGATCAGGGGACGGTTCTTCGTTCCACTGCGGCGGCGGGGATGGTTCTCTGTTGCGCTAAGGGGTGAAATAATGGCTAAAATCTTTCTGGTTTTATGGTTATTTGTCGCAGGCTATGCGATTATTAACCCTCGTCATGTATGGGAAATTACTCAGGGATGGAAAGCACGTAGAGAACCGCCAGCCTTATATTTTTTCCTTAACAGGGTCATTGCCTCTATTGGTTTTGCAATAGGTTTATTCTTTTTGTTTGCTGGTTTTAAATAATATGAAAGGAGCTAAAAGAAAGTGACGGAAAAACTACAAGTTTACAAATGCATGATTTGTGGTAATATTGTGGAAGTATTGCATACTGGGAAAGGCGAGTTAGTTTGCTGTGCCCACCCAATGAAAATTTTGGTAGAGAACACAGAGGATGCTTCACAGGAAAAACATATTCCTGTACAGAAAAAAGAAGCAGGGGAGGTCGTTGTTAAAGTTGGTAGTGCGGCGCACCCAATGGTAGAAAAGCACTATATAGAATGGATAGAGATATTTGCTGGAGAAAAAATTTATCGTAAGTTTCTCAAACCGGGGGAAATCCCGGAAGTAGTTTTTAATGGATTGGAAGACGATGAGGATTTTTTTGCACGTGAATATTGCAACTTGCATGGATTATGGAAGGCGTAGGACTATTTACGCGAAATTTCGCAGGCTAATGGAATTTATGACGAGGATACCGGCGTGATACCGGTGTGGAAACACATGGAAGATTTATCATTGATCCGGATATATGGAAGGTAGGGATGATGTTAGCGAGGCCTTGAAGACTGAAGCACATTATACGGGTGCAACAGAGAA
>CAZQXY010000175.1:0-4452 GCA_964597455.1 uncultured Desulfovibrionaceae bacterium | reverse complement strand
ATAAAAATAGCTTATAGCGAGGAGTAAAGCAGACAAAGAAAAAACTCCCTGTTAGGGAGAGTAGTGCAGGATAGTGCTGAAGCAGTTTTTGTGATGGAGTTTGCTTCAGGCACAGAATAGCTTGTGAGAAACCTGCTGTAACCTATTCTGCCAGGTTATGTTTGTTTTATAGCTCCTTGCTTTCGGGAGCTTTTTCTTTGGGTAGCAGTTCGATGTACTTTTGCCCCACTTGTTTGTTCTTTTTTTGTAATACTACGCGTTTTGCAAGAACATTAACCCGGTATATTTGACAACCGGTGAGACTTTCCAGTTTTTCCTTGACCTTCTTTTGAATATTTCTCAGAATTGCGGGTATATTAAAATGGCCGTACTTAAAAATAAGATCCAGGCTGATTGTAATGCCGTTACCATTTGAAGTGAAAGTGGTTTTTTTAGCTTTAATTACGCCCTCTGCTTCTTCAGCCACATGGACTGCTATCTGTTCAATAACGTTTTCGGAAAGAAAGTAGTTTCCCAGTGAACTAAATAACGGACGAACTATACAGTGTTCCATCGGCAGTGATTGGTAAGAGGGCTTGTTTTTCCCCATAAAAAAAGATTTCAGCGGGTCAAGATAGTAACCGGGAAATTCTTTTTCAATAGCAAAGGTAGGGAGAGGTATAACGTGACGGTTTTCTCTTTCCCTGCTCTCCAGTGCTTTTGCAATTTCCTGGGGGGTGGCGATACTTTCTATATCAAAACATTTTTCGGGCGTGGGGATCTCCAATCTACTGGTAATTAGTTCAACCATGCGGCGGGAAATTCCGAGGACAAGTATGCTTTTGGGTTTGATTTCTTTTATTTTTTCCCGTACCTGTTCGGCATGTTCCGGATTAAAAAAAACAGCCCTCTTGGTAGCGCCGATTTTGGTATTTTCACGTTTAGCAGAACGGCCGGCCAGGATGTCATGACCCCGAATGAGCAAACCGTCATCGATAATATATTCTATCCCTTCCCGATAGGCAACCAACGTTGAGCGGTGGCTTTTTCCGGTACCGCTTGGTCCAATTAAAGCATATACTTTCATACTTCCTCCTTATTTCCAGAATAAGTATAGCACACCTCAATGAAAATGTCGAGGAATTAAGATATTGAAAAAGATACCTTTTGTGATATACTGGGAAATATGATAATGGGGTCTGTTTGCGGGAATTATAAAAATATTCAGGCGATAAAAAAAGAGTTTAACAGGAGGGAATTACATGGAAGACAAGTTAAAATTTTTGCAGCAGAGAAGGGATACTATTGTCGGGGGAGGCGGGCCGGATCGTATTGAGGACCAGCATAAAAAAGGAAAGCAGACAGCCCGCGAAAGATTGGAACAGTTTTTAGATCCGGGAAGCTTTGTTGAGGTTGGTACTTTCGTGCAGGGTAATCTTGAAGATGCCAGCACTATGGATATTCCTCTTCCGGGGGAGGGGGTTGTTACCGGTTATGGGACTGCGAATGGCCGTCTGGTTTATATTTTTGCGCAGGACTTTACCGTTTCCGGGGGCTCTTTGGGAGAGATGCACGCTGCAAAAATTTGCCGTGTAATGGACCTGGCCGCGCAAAACGGTGCTCCTCTAATCGGAATTAACGATTCCGGCGGAGCGAGGATCCAGGAAGGTGTGGCGTCCCTGGACGGATATGGTAATATATTTTTTAGAAATACAATAAATTCCGGGGTAATTCCGCAGATTTCTGTTATCATGGGTCCCAGCGCGGGAGGCGCCGTATATTCGCCGGCGCTGACGGATTTTGTTTTTATGGTGGATGATACCAGCTATATGTTTATCACCGGCCCTCAGGTTATTAAGGCCGTAACAGGCGAGGATGTCACCCCCGGCAAACTCGGCGGTGCGGCAACACATAACGAAACCAGCGGTGTGGCACACTTCAGGGCAAAAAATGAGCAGGAATGCCTGGAAATGATCAAAAAGCTGTTAAGTTACCTTCCATCGAACAATTTAGATAACCCTCCTGCTTTATCTCCGGTTGAGCCCGCAATTCCCGCTGATGATCTTGTAGAACTTGTTCCTGCCGATCCCAACAAGCCGTATGATGTGGTGGAGGTCATCAAACGGATTGTAGATAGCAGTGAGCTGTTCCAGGTTCAGGAGCATTATGCCAAAAATGCGGTGGTGGGTTTTGCCCGTATTGATGGCCAGACGGTAGGTATTATCGCAAACCAGGCCAGGTACCTGGCAGGTTGCCTGGATATCAACTGCTCTGATAAAATAGCCCGCTTTGTGCGGTTCTGCGATTGTTTTAATATTCCACTGGTTACTTTTGTTGATGTGCCCGGTTATCTTCCGGGAGTGCATCAGGAATACGGGGGTATTATCCGGCACGGGGCAAAGATTCTTTATGCCTACTCTGAAGCTACGGTCCCCCAGATAAGCATTGTTATGCGCAAGGCTTACGGCGGTGCCTACATAGCCATGAATGCCCGCGGCCTCGGTGCGGATCTGGTTTATGCCTGGCCTACGGCAGAGATAGCTGTCATGGGGCCGGATGGGGCGATCAATATAATTAACCGCAGGGATATCGAAAAGGCCGATAACCCCGACGAGGAGAGGAAACAAAAGGTTGCCGAGTACCGTCAAAAATTTGCCAACCCGTATATTGCGGCTGCCCGCGGCTGGATAGATGATGTTATTGACCCCAGGGAAACGAGGCAACGGCTTATTATGGGCCTTGCATCGCTGAAAAATAAATTTGAAGACAGGCCGCGCAAAAAGCATGGGAACTTCCCTGTTTAACCTGTTTACCTGTTTAATACTAGGTTGACTTTTTCGCTTGCTGGTGTTAAGATGCATTCAAGATATTTTCAATAGCAGCCGGTGAAGGGGAGAGTAGGGACAGGAAAAGCCAAAGTGAGCCGGGGATAGTGAGAACCCGGTGGCTGGAACTCTTCCGAAGCGCACCCCAGAGGCGGGAGCTGAAGCGCAGAGAAACCTGGCTGATCAGGGGCATCTGCGTGTGTATGCTTTTCCGGATAAATCCGTTATAATTATGCTGTACGGGAGTGCAGCAGCTTGAGGAGGACCCTTAAGGGTCAAAGAAGGTGGTACCGCGAGAACAGCCTCTCGTCCTTTTTGGAAGAGAGGTTTTCTTTATTTGAGGTTTTCTTTATTTAAGGAGGAAATTGGATGCGGGTAGGAATAATTGGTGTTACGGGTTATACGGGAAACGAGCTTTTAAGGCTGCTTTTTTCCCATGGCGGTGTAGAAATAACTTATGTTACTTCACGCTCTTATAGCGGAAAATCCCTGGCTGATGTTCATCCTCATTACCGGGAAATTATTGAACCGGTATGCTGTTCTTTTTCTGTGGAAGAAGCAGTAGAGAAAACGGATTTGATTTTTTCCGCTTTGCCCCATGGCGAATCGATGGAGAAAGTACCTCTTTTGCGTGATGCGGGGGTCAAGGTAATTGACTTGAGCGCGGATTTCCGGCTGGCGGATGCGGCTCTCTATCCCCAATGGTATAAGCGGGAACATTGCGCTCCCCACTATTTAAAAGAAGCCATCTATGGTCTGCCGGAGTTTTACAGGGAGGAGATCAAAAAAGCTTCTTTAGTTGCCAATCCGGGCTGCTATCCGACATCTGTTCTGCTGGGGCTGTTGCCTCTGGCAATCAGGGGAGGGTTGGCGAACTGGGACACCCTGGTGGCGGATGCGAAGTCCGGTACATCAGGGGCAGGGCGAGTGCCCTCGCAGAATCTGCATTTTCCTGAATGCGCAGAGAACTTCCGGGCTTACCGTGTTGCCGAGCATCAGCATACAGCTGAAATGGAGCAGGAGCTCGGAAAGCTGGCGGGCAGGAAGGTGTCCTTTACTTTTGTTCCCCACCTGCTGCCGATGATCAGGGGTATTCTCAGCACGATTTATTTTTCATTGAATACAGAAATTAATGTGGAAGAGATAACCGGTATCTACAGCGAGTTTTACGGTAATGAAAAATTCGTGCGGGTCCTGCCGTCCCCTTTCCTTCCGGAGACAAGAAATGTATATGCCAGCAATTACTGCGATCTAGCTTTAAAATTGGATACCCGTAACAACAGACTGATTATTATCTCCGCGATCGACAACCTGGTGAAAGGTGCTGCCGGGCAGGCTGTGCAGAATATGAATCTTATGCTGGGATTAAAAGAAGAACAGGGCCTGGAGATGGCTCCCTTGCGGCCATAATTTTTTCTTGGGAAGGTGAAAATTAATAGATGAGCTTATATAGTATGGAAGCAA
The DNA here is from genome assembly GCA_964597455.1 of uncultured Desulfovibrionaceae bacterium. Classification (GTDB taxonomy): domain Bacteria; phylum Bacillota; class Dethiobacteria; order DTU022; family UBA8154; genus DUQX01. Next base: position 184 of record CAZQXY010000175.1, on the reverse strand, counting down.
TAACTGGCGGTATTACCGCTGTTTCCGACATCGAAGCTGCCGGCCATAACTGCGGCATGAAAAAAAACGGGAGCATGGACCTTGCGCTTATCTATAGCAGGAAACCTGCTGCGGCGGCAGGGGTTTTTACCAGAAACAGATTCAAGGCGCCCCCATTAATTTTAACGCAGCAAAACATCGCAAA
>CAZQXY010000174.1:0-4477 GCA_964597455.1 uncultured Desulfovibrionaceae bacterium | reverse complement strand
AAGATGAACCGCCTCCGGGGCGATAGAGTCCCGCCAGCGGCACCTGCTTCTCTCCGGAGACAGAGATTACTTTAACCTCTGCATCCAGAGCCAGCAATGCTACTGCCGTATCGGCAGCGGGCTGAGCACTTACCAGATTGCCTCCCACGGTACCTACATTGCGAATCTGCAAGGACCCTATACTTCCGGCCGCATCGGACAAAAGAGAGGCTTTCTTTCGAATAAGAGAAGATTCGGCCAAATCCGTATGGGTAGAAAGAGCACCAACCCTTATCTTTGTTTCGTCTGCACTTATAAACCTTAGTTGCCTTAAGTTTGAAATATCCACAACAGCATCGGATACTATTTCCCTGTGCATCAGTTGTAAAACAAGATCTGTCCCACCGGCAATTACCCTTGCCTTTCCCCGGGAATCATCCAGAATTGCCAAAGCTTCTTCCAGACTCGCAGGCTTATAATATCTTCCAACCATCTATGCCTTCTCCTTATCATTACTTATCATTATATCTTCACAAGCTATTCCTTATATCTTCGCAAGCTATTCCTTTTCTTCCAGCGCGGATAGAATTTTCTCAGCGGTAAGCGGTAGTTCAGTAAAGCGTATTCCGAGAGCATTACTAACAGCGTTTAGAATGGCGGGAGCTGTAGGAATTAACGGGGGCTCACCTACGCCCTTGGCGCCGAAGGGGCCGGTATTCTCTTCATCCTCTACGATTAAAGAAATAATTTCGGGCACGTCCTCAATTGTCGGGATAAGATAATTTGAAAGGCTGGGATTAAGGATGGTCCCCTTGTCCGTAATGATCTCTTCCATTAAGGCGTAACCGAGGCCCATTGAACAACCTCCCTCAATTTGCCCCTCAATCATTTTGGGATTAATGGCTCTGCCCACATCATGAGCCGCCACAATCTTTAACACCGTTACTTCACCCGTTTCCGTATCTACCTCTACTTCCGCCCACTGCGTTGCAAATGCATAAGTAGCATAGGGGTTACCTTGACCTTCCTCGTCCAACCCGGTAGTAAGGGGATTAAATGTCCCATGACCCAAAGATAACCTGCCTTCGCGGCGGCATTCCATGATTACGTTCTTTATCGGTAAAGCATAATTGGGATCAAAACGAGGAAAGATCTTATAATCTCTAAATTCAATTTCACTTTCAGGAACTTTTAACAAAGAGGCGGCTTTTTCCAGCAAAGGCTTTTTTGCAGCTTCTGCAGCCTTTTTTACGGCATTGCCCGAAATATATGTCTGCCTGCTGGCAGAGGTAGCACCCCCATCAGGGGTAACCCCGGTATCAGCCGAAATAACTCTAATTTTCTCCAATCCAACTCCCAACTCTTCGGCAACTATTTGCGCCAAAACAGTATTGGAACCCTGGCCAATATCAGCACATCCCGTTAAAAGAACTGCCGTTGCATCATCAAGTAGATCAACAAAAGCCCCCGCAGGATTTGGCATGCCGGTATTACCGATTCCGTACCACATGCAGCCTAAACCCCAACCTCTTTTTTTCATCGGGTGTCATCTCCCATTACTTCATTTTTTACCCTGTTCATGGTCTCTTTTATACCAACGCTCTGCTGTAAAGCCTGAGATGTGGAGGTAAGAGAGCCAGCCCGAAGAAAATTTTTCATCCTTATATCCCAGGGGGAAAGCCCCAGTTCCTCGGCTAACAGATCCATCTGGGTTTCATGAGCAAACCCCACCTGGGGAACCCCAAAACCACGCATCGCTCCGCAGTAGGGATTATTCGTATAAACACAGTAAGCGTCAACATAAACATTGGGAACCTCATAAGGACCCGTAACATGGACAGCTCCTCTGGTAAGCACACCCGGACCGTAAGAAGCATACGCCCCCGTATCAATAACCAACTCAGCTTTCACTCCCAGCAGCATACCCTCTTTATCAGCAGCACTGATATACTTAATTACATAAGGGTGTCTTTTCCCGGAGGCAATAAAGGATTCTTCACGTGTATAAGTAAGTTTTACCGGCCGGTGAGTATACCATGCCAGCAACGCTGCATGGCATTGAGTAGAAATGTCGAGCTTTCCGCCAAAACCACCGCCGGTTGGTTGCTGAATCACCCTGACCCTTCCCTGCCCTATGCCCAAAACCGCTGCTATCTCCCCGCGATCAAAATGAGGATTTTGAGAAGAAACCCAAACAGTAATATTATCGCCTTCTCTTTGAGCCAGGCTGGATTCAGGCTCCATCGCTGCATGTTCCACATGGCCGGTACGGTAAGTTCTTTCAATAATAACATCAGCTTTTTGAAAAGCTTCTTCAATATTTCCTTTTCTAAGCTTGCGATAAACCAGGATATTGCTTTTATCATGAACTAATGGAGCCCCGGGTTCCATGGCTGACTGAGGTGAAAATACTCCAGGGGTTTCTATAAGTTCTACTTTAATTTTTTGAACTGCTTGCTCAGCCCGATCCCGGGTTTCTGCTGCTGCAACGGCTAATGCATCCCCGACACGTCTGATTTTATTGGTAACCAGGACGGGTTCATCTTTTAAAATGATACCCACTCCATTGCGCCCCGGGATATCATCTGCTGTTAAAACAGCAGCAACTCCGGGCAGACGAATCGCTTTTGCACAATCAATTTTTTTAACTGCAGCACTCGGTACTTTACTACGCAAAACTTTTGCATAAAGCATACCAGGTAACCTTAAATCATCGGTATAAAGATTAGCACCGGCAACTTTGGACCAATCTTCTTTACGCTGCAACGATTTACCTATAACATGGAAGGGCCTCAATTTAAAACACTCCTCATAAGTTGGAAATACATTCAGAATCTGGGAATACATTCAGAATCTTTCTATTATATTTAACATGCAATTAATATGCCAAGTTCTTAAAGTTCCAGAAAACAGGTTATTTAATTTAAATAGGCTTAAATTTAAGCCCTAACAGCCCGAATTTGCCTCATTTATGAAACAAAAATGCATCATTTCTGATACGTTGTCTCATAAATGATGCAAGCTGGTTACCTTCTTTTAATTCCATATCTTTGCATTTTCCTGGCCAGAGTCGCCCTGCTCATTTCTAAACGTCTTGCGGCAATAGCAGTCGTCCTGCTATTATCAAGAACATCATTTATTACCTTCTTCTCTGTATCTTCTAAGATTTCTTTCAGATTGCTGCCTTTAAAATGATTAATAATGCTGTTATCGTTATTCCTTTCAGCAACGTTTTCTACAGGAAAATATTCAGCTTTCAGGATATTTTCTTCGCTGGTTACCACCATTCTCTCCACTATATTTTTCAGCTCACGGACATTTCCAGGCCAATTGTATCTCTCCATAACATCTATTAGTTCTGCCGAGAGAATTTTTTCAAACCCGTACCTTTCGTTAAAATGCTGTAAAAAATGCCTGGATAGAGCTACAATATCCTCTTTTCTTTCGCGCAAGGGGGATATTTTTAAGGGAACAACGTTAAGCCTGTAGTAGAGGTCCTCTCTAAAATCTCCTTTTTTTACAAGCCCCAGCAAATCCTTATTACTGGCAGCTATCACCCGCACATCCACATTTATTTCTTTTATTCCACCAACTTTTTTAAAATTTTTCTCCTGAAGTACGCGCAGCAGTTTAACCTGCAGGTCCAGCGGCAATTCGCCAACTTCATCCAGAAAAATACTTCCGCCATCAGCCAACTCAAACGAACCGGACTTGCCTTCTTTGGATGCCCCCGTAAAAGCACCACGCTCGTAACCGAACAACTCTGCTTCCAGCAAGTTATACGGGATCGCGCCACAATTAATTGTAATAAACGCTTTATCAGATCTCTTTGGATTGGCCCTGTGAAGAATCCTGGCAACAACTTCCTTGCCAACGCCGGACTCCCCCATAATCAATACAGTAGTATCTACAACAGCCAGGCGCCGGGCCAAATCCAGGGTATCCAGCATCTTTTTGCTCCTGACAATGATATCCTCTTTTTGTAACTGGCTTATACGCAGATCGGTTAGCTGTGCCTGGAAACCATCCGCAAGCTTCTGTGATTGGATCAGCTTTTCCTTGAGTAAATAAAGCTCGGTAACATCATGGCTGCTTATTACTACCATTTCAACTTCCCCATCGTCACCGAAAACCGGGACTCCCATCGTCAGGCATATTGGGCCCGTACTTATTTCCTGCATTAAACTAACCGGTTTTTTCGAAGCAATTACTTTTTCCGAAATGCTTATACTAAAAATACCCTTACTTACCAGATCGGAAACACTTTTCCCCACGTAATCTTCGGCAGATAATTGGTAGAGTCTTTGCATGGCAGGATTGGAGCGCAATATAATGCCGTTTTTATCGACAACGCTCATACCGTCACGACAATTTTCAAAGACTGCTTCCCACTCCCGCAGCCTTCTCCTGAGATATTCCATTTCATTACAAATTTCATCTGAGACAGGGTTCTTAGTTTTCATTTAAAAAACCCCCTTATTCAGGCATTTCAGGATGA
>CAZQXY010000173.1:0-4479 GCA_964597455.1 uncultured Desulfovibrionaceae bacterium | reverse complement strand
AATCTAAATATTGTATGAAGAGGTGTTAATGGGGGGAGGCATATAAACATTACATGGCCCCCCTTTTCTTTCATTTATACTCCTGTTATAATAATTATCATCAATGTTGAACTGGGGGATACGGAGCAAGATGACTGAAGCGAAAAAGTTAAAACTGGGGTTACCGGCTGGAAGCTTGCAAAAATCAACCTTTGAAATGTTTAAAAAGGCCGGATTTAATTTTTATCTCAATGAGCGTTCATATTTTCCTTACATCGATGATGAAGATCTTGATTGCATCCTGATCAGGGCGCAGGAGATACCCAGATATGTTGCCGGCGGTGTGCTTGATGCCGGTATTTCCGGCAAGGATTGGATAACCGAAACAGCGGCGGATGTGGAGGAAATAGCAGAACTTACCTATTCGCGGCAGGGTCTGAAACCTATTAAACTGGTGCTGGCGGTTCCCCATGAATCGCCTGTTCAGAGCGTGAAAGATCTGCAGGGCAAAAAAATTGCCACAGAACTCGTGGAGGTAACAAAAAGTTTCTTAAATAAGCATAACGTGCAGGCCTGTGTAGAGTTTTCCTGGGGCGCGACGGAGGTGAAACCTCCTGCGCTGGTAGATGCCATTGCCGAGTTAACTGAAACCGGACGTTCTTTAAAGGCAAATAATCTGCGCATCATTGATACTATTTTGGTTTCAACCCCCCGCTTTATCGTTAACAGGGAGAGCTGGAAAATGGAATGGAAAAAAAGTAAAGTGGAGCAGATTATTACCCTGTTGAAAGGTGCACTGCTGGCGGAAAATAAGGTTGGATTAAAATTGAATGTAAATAAAAATAACCTTCCGGAAGTGCTTTCTTTGCTTCCGGCCTTAAGGAAACCCACTATTTCCCAGTTGCACGAAGAGAGCTGGGTCGCTGTGGAGACTGTTATTGATGAAAAAACTGTGCGGGAACTGGTTTATAAATTAAAAGAGGCCGGGGCGGAAGGCATTATCGAATATTCTTTGAATAAGATTATTCCCTAGTGCTTACCCCAAAATTCCTTAAAACTATTTGTGGCGAAAGAAACGCCTTTTTCCTGCTTCAAAGGAAAAGGCGTTTTTATTTTCAGAACCCGATTTGAGAGTATTTGGAATTATTAAATTTTAATTTGCAAGAGGATTTTTAATAGACCATGCAGAATTAAAAAAGTGGACATAAAAATAGGCAATGAAAGAAACAGAAAAAAATGTTTAAATCCTGAACAATTTTTTCTTAAAAGAGGTCCCTTGCAATGGAAAAAACCCGTATTGTAATGATCTCTCCCCTGCCCGAGCTTACCAGACTTGCGCAGCAGGTTTCTAAAGAGCTAAGTTTTGAAATGGAAATCGTAGAAGCCTTTTTGGATGAAGGCGTGGAACTTGGCAAAAGAGCTGTGCAGTCCGGTGCCGATGTTATTATCAGCCGTGGCCCGACAGGAGTAATTTTAAAAAAAGAACTGCCTATACCGGTGATCTTAATTCAAATTACCAACTTTGATATCATACAGGCCTTATATCATGCCAGGCAGCTTGGCCGTAAGATAGCATATTTCGATTATATCAAGCGCAAAGACTTTTACGATTTCACAAATATTGCCCAAATTCTTTCCCTGGAGGATCTGCGCCTTTTCTTTTATCGTGACGAAAAAGAATTGGATGAGGAAATTAAGAAGGCACGTGATGAAGGTATTGAAGTAGTGGTTGCTTCCGGTGTTTGTGTGGTTCGTATGGCTCAGGAGCAGGGGATGCAGGGCGTGATGGTTTTTGCTTCGCGGGAGGCGATCGTTGATGCCCTGAATTGGGCAAAGGATTTTGTTCACATCCGTCAAAAAGATCGTGAAAAGGCCGAATATCTTAAAACTATTATTGAACATATGCAAAGCGGGGCTATCGCTGTAAACTGGGATAATGAAATTATCCTATTTAATCCGGTAGCGGAAGAGCTTTTCAATGTTTCCGGAAAAGATCTTCTGGGCAAAAAAATAAAGGATATTCACATTCCTCAGGTGCAAAAAATTTTTCAATCCTTAAACTTAGTCGAAAACGAATTACAAAAAATTAATGGTAAGCAGATTGTATTCAATCGTATTCCCATACTAATGGGCCATGAGTTTTTGGGGACGGTAATGATCATCCAAAATATTCATGAGCTTCAGAATCTTGAAGGTTTCATGCGCAGTAAGCTGTATGCCGCCGGGGGTTTTCTGGCGCAGCATACCTTTCAAGATATAATAGGTACCTCTGATGCAATTAAGGGAGCCCTGGAACGTGCCCGGAAATTTGCCCTGACGGATTCAACAGTATTGATTACCGGGGAAAGTGGAACAGGTAAGGATTTGTTTGCCCACAGTATACACGCCGCAAGCCCGCGCCGGGAAGGTCCCTTCGTTGTTATTAACTGTGTGAACTCTTCAGAAGATCTTCTTGAAGGAGAATTGTTTGGTTATGAAGAGGGGGCCTTCTCCGGTACAAAGAAAGGTGGGAAGGCCGGTCTTTTTGAACTTGCCCATGGCGGCACGCTTTTTATCGATGAAATTTCCGCACTTTCTTCTTCTCTGCAACTAAGCCTGCTGCGTATTTTCCAGCAGAAAGTGGTCAGCCGCCTTGGCGGAGCGCGCCTGCTTCCCGTAAATGTTCGCGTTATCGCTGCAACCAGCCGTTTTTTGCCCGCTGAAATTAAAAAAGGAAAATTTCGGGAGGACCTCTTTTTTCACTTAAATGTTCTAAACCTGCATATTCCTTCATTGAGGGATAGAAAGAGTGATATTCCCCTCTTGATGAATTATTTTGCTGAAAAATACAGTGGTAACAGCCGGGGAACTGCAGACAGGTTTCCGGATTCCATTGTTCGTTTCCTCAGCGATTACGACTGGCCGGATAATGTTCGGGAACTGGAAAACTTCATGAACAAATACGTCATTCTTTCCGAGGGGAGTAAAGATAGTTTTAGACTAATGGAAGAGCTGGTCGATGAGCTTTATCGTTTCAGCGAAGATAGTAAAATTATCAAAGGGGATGAGGATAGTTCCTTAACGATAAACATCGGAACTTTGGAGTATATGGAGCAACAAATTATCAAGAAACTCTCTCAGCAGACCGATATAGATAAAAAAGATCTGGCTTCCCTTCTGGGAATCAGCAGGACTACACTATGGAAGAAATTAAAAGCATTACACACTGCAAATCAATATACAGTTCAGTAATTATTAAATTGCGTGAGGTGATGCCATAGAAGATTATTTGCTATTTAACTGTGGTTTGGTTGTTTTTTGTAAACAAAAAACATAAAAAGGAGGGATTTTCCGGAAAGAGTTTCCGGGAAGCATTATGAAAAATCCGGTAATTGTAAGTGCGGCACGGACTATTGCAGGTAGGTTCGGAGGAAGTTTGAGCAGTCTCAGCGCCGCTGATCTTGGAGCGGCTGCAGTGAAGGAAGTAGTTAAAAGGGCAGGAATTAATGGTGAAGATGTTGATCAGTTGGTATTCGGATGTGGATGGCAGGCCGGAATTGGCCCCAATATTGCCCGTATTTGTGCAGTCAGGGGAGGCCTACCGGTAACAGTGCCGGCTTATACGGTCAACATCCGCTGTGTCTCCAGCTTGCAGGCGGTGGCTGAAGCTTGCAGGCATATCATCTGCGGAGAAGCGGATATCGTTATTGCCGGCGGTACGGAGTCTGGTTCGAATGTTCCCTATATCATGCCTCAAGCGCGCTGGGGAGCACGGATGTTTGATTTTCCTGTTTATGATGGTCTGCATCTGGACGGCTTTATGTGCAAGCTGGCAGGTATGCTCATGGGCAATACAGCGGAGAATTTGGTGGAAAAATATTCGATCAGCAGGGAAGAGCAGGACCAGTTTGCTCTGGAAAGCCATCAGAAAGCTTCCAAGGCAGTTGCGGAAGGTAAATTTGATGTTGAAATTATCCCGATTGAAGTTACTGTAAAGAAAAAAGGGAAAGTGGTTGTAGATAAGGAAGAAATACCCCGTGCCAATGCGTCGTTAGAAGCAATGCTTAAATTACCGCCGGTATTCAAGAAGGACGGCGGGACGGTAACCGCTGGAAACAGCTGCGCGCTCAGTGACTGCGCTTCCGCCGTGGTGATTATGTCTGAGGAGAAAGCCAAGTCCCTGGGGCTGACGCCCATGGCAAGAGTTCGGAGCTATGCTGTGGCAGGAGTAGATCCCAATTACATGGGCATTGGCCCGGTGGCAGCCACTCCAATTGCTCTGAAAAAGGCAGGATTAACCCTGGATGACATTGATTTTATTGAGCTGAACGAGGCGTTTGCGGCACAGTACATTGCCTGTGAAAAAGAACTTAAATTAGACCGTTCAAAGGTTAACGTACACGGCGGGGCGATTGCCCTGGGGCACCCCGTAGGGGCTACCGGGACGAAGCTCATTACCACTAACATTAATACCCTGAAAATGTACGATAAGACCTTTGGATTAATTACTGCCTGTGTCGG
>CAZQXY010000172.1:0-4554 GCA_964597455.1 uncultured Desulfovibrionaceae bacterium | reverse complement strand
GCTTTAATGAGGTTGGATTTACCTGCCGGTGTAGATATTGAAATTAAATTGTAGGTCCTACTGTAAAAAGGGGGTGTAGATGTATGCAGAAGGCTATTCTGGCAAAAAAAATAGGGATGACGCAGATTTTTGATGAAGAAGGGCGCGCTATTCCCGTAACGGTGCTGGAGGCGGGGCCGTGCTTCATCGTTGCTAAAAAGAATCTCGAAAAAGACGGTTATGCTGCTGTTCAACTCGGCTTTAAACCTGCAAAAAAAGGCCTTGTCAATAAACCTCAGTTGGGGCATTTTTCCAGAGCAGGCGTTGCTCCTTTAAAGTATTTACGGGAGATGCGGCTTGCGGACGCCGGCAATTATGAAATAGGACAGGAAATCAAAGCTGATATTTTCGAAGCAGGCGAATTTGTAGATGTAACCGGTATCTCCAAGGGGAAAGGATTCGCCGGCAGTATTAAGAGGCATGGTCAAAGCAGGGGATCAATGACGCACGGTTCTCATTACCACAGAGGGCCGGGTTCTCTGGGATCAGTTGATGCAGCACGTGTTTTTAAAGGAAGGCCGTTGCCTGGAAGAATGGGCGGAGAAAGAGTAACGTCTCAGAAGCTTAAGGTCGTTAAAGTAGATGCCGATAAAAACCTGTTACTGATAAAAGGAGCTGTACCCGGTCCTCGCAACGGACTTTTATTAGTTAAAAATTCAGTGAAAGCCAGTTAGTTAAGTAATGTCTTTGTAGAAAGGGGGCTTGTGACATATGCCCACAGTGGAAGTATATAATGTTCAAGGTGAACAGGTAGGCCAACTGGAACTCAACCCGGGGATTTTTGCGGCGGAAGTAAACGAAAAGCTTCTTTTTGATGTAGTGCAGATGCTTTTAGCAGCACGCCGCCGCGGTACCGCCAACACCAAAACCAGGGCGGAAGTGCGCGGCGGCGGGAGAAAACCCTGGCGGCAGAAAGGTACAGGAAGAGCCCGGCATGGTAGTATTCGTTCGCCTATCTGGACCGGAGGCGGTATTACCTTTGGTCCCAGTCCACGAAAATATCGGTATTTGTTGCCTAAGAAAATGCGGCGCGCCGCTCTGCGGGCTGCCCTTAGCTCCAGGTTGGCCGATAAGGGGATAACGGTGCTTAACGAATTAAAGCTGACCGCTCCGAAGACGAAAGAGATTGTCCAAATTTTAAATAACCTTGGGCTGGGGGGATCTGTACTCCTGGTTACCGGTGAAGCGGATAGCAATATTTATAAGTCTGCACGCAATCTCCCGGGTGTGGATACAGCGGTTGCAGGTATGCTTAATGTCCTTGATATTTTGAATCACGATGCGCTTCTTCTTACTAAAGATGCAGTGGCCAGGATAGAGGAGGTGTTTTCGGATGAAAAATCCGCGTGATATAATTTTAAAACCGCTTATTACGGAAAAATCAACCGCACAGATGGAGGAAAAGAAGTATTCCTTTGTGGTAGACAAAAAAGCGAATAAGATTCAAATAAAAAATGCTGTAGAGGAAATTTTCGATGTCAAAGTAAGAGACGTAAATACGCTTTCAGTGAAGGGGAAACCCAGGAGGATGGGGGTACACAGAGGTTACCGCCCCAGCTGGAAAAAAGCAATAGTTACACTGACCGAGGAAAGCAAAGTAATTGAGGTCTTTGAATAGAGCGGCAGCAGTTTAAGAGGAAGGAGGTCCAAGAGATTATGGCTATCAAAAAATTCGTTCCGACATCTCCCGGCAGGCGTTTCATGACCGTTTCATCTTTTGAGGAAATAACTAAGCAAAAGCCGGAAAAATCGCTGCTCAAGCCGTTAAAGAAGAATGCCGGCCGCAATGCGGCAGGACGGATAACAGTCCGGCACCGCGGGGGAGGGCATAAACAAAAATACAGGATAATCGACTTCAAAAGGGATAAGGATGGTGTTCCGGCAAAAGTTGCCGCTGTTGAATATGATCCCAACCGTTCCGCCCGTATTGCGCTTTTACATTATGCAGACGGGGAAAAGCGTTACATCCTGGCTCCTCAGGGTTTAAAAGTGGGTGTGACGATCAGTTCGGGCCCAGGTGCCGAAATCAGGGCTGGTAACACACTTCCTCTGCAAAATATTCCCGTAGGAACCCTGGTGCACAATATTGAAATGATCCCCGGGAAAGGCGGACAGCTGGTTCGCTCTGCGGGAGGTGTTGCGCAGCTTATGGCCAAAGAAGGGAAACATGCTCATATTAAGCTTCCTTCGGGAGAGGTAAGGCTGGTTCCCTCCGGTTGCAGGGCAACTATTGGCCAACTGGGAAACGTGGAACATGAAAACATTACCATTGGCAAAGCGGGTCGATCCAGGTGGCTGGGCTTCAGGCCTTCTGTCAGGGGTTCGGTCATGAACCCGGTTGACCATCCCCACGGTGGTGGTGAAGGCAAGGCCCCTATCGGCAGGAAAAGTCCCCTCACGCCCTGGGGCAAGCCTACGCTGGGTTACAAAACCCGTGCTAAAAAGAAAAAATCGAATATCTTTATTCTTAAAAAACGTAAAAAGTAACATTTCATTGGCATCTTTAAGGGATTTATAAATTCAAGATGAGGGGTGATTAGATGGGACGTTCTCTAAAAAAAGGCCCATATGTAGAGCCCAGGCTCATGGCCAGAATCGAAAAGATGAACAGCAAAAACGAAAAACGTGTCATTAAGACCTGGTCCCGGCGCTCTACTAGATTTCCCGAGATGGTCGGCCATACTATAGCTGTCCATGACGGTCGGAAGCACGTTCCTATATATATAACCGAGGATATGGTAGGCCATAAGCTTGGTGAATTTGCCATAACGCGAACTTTTCGCGGGCATGGTTCTCACACCGAAAGATCAACCGCGTTAAGATAATAACCCGGGGGCTCTGGCGTTTAATGTAGATGGGGTTTTGAACAGGGTTGCAAGAGGTGTAAGGGAGGAAAAATATATATGGAAGCGAAAGCACAGGCTAAATTTGTGAGAATAGCCCCCCGTAAAGCCAGGATTGTAATGGATTTGATCAGGGGAAAAAATCTCGGCGAGGCTGTTACCGTACTGCGTTTTGTACCCAAAAAAGCTTCCGGGATTATTGAAAAGGTGCTTCAATCAGCAGCAGCCAATGCGGAGCATAACCATGCTATGAACAAAGATGGTCTTTACGTCTACAAGGCTTATGCTGATGAAGGGCCTACCTTAAAAAGATTTATTCCCCGGGCAATGGGAAGGGCTACACGTATCCGTAAAAGAACCAGTCATATAACTGTGATCTTGCGGGAAAGAGAGGGGGATTAAAAAGTTGGGACAGAAAGTTAGTCCTGTTGGTTTTCGGGTTGGTATTAACAGAGATTGGGACGCCCGCTGGTATGCCGAAAAGGACTATACAAAACTACTTCACGAAGATTTAAAAGTACGTAATTTTATCCGGAAAAACCTGGAAGGCGCCGGTGTTTCACGTATTGAAATTGACCGCGCTGCCAATAATGTGCGTATAAATGTTCATACCGCCAAACCGGGTATGGTCATCGGTAAAGGCGGAGCGGGGGTGGATCAACTGCGCCGCAATCTGGAAAAGATTACCCAAAAAAAGGTGCATGTCAATATTATTGAGATCAAGACCCCGGAACTGGATGCATATTTGGTTGCCGAGAATATTGCACAACAGCTTGTTAGGAGAATTGCTTTCAGGCGAGCGATGAAGCAGTCAATTTTTAGAACAATGCGTGCAGGAGCCAAAGGGATAAAAGTTATCTGTAAAGGCAGGCTGGGTGGGGCGGAGATGGCCCGCACAGAAACTTATCATGAGGGTACAGTTCCCCAGCAGACACTGCGGGCCGATATTGATTACGGTGCTGTCGAAGCGCATACCACTTATGGACGTATCGGGGTTAAAGTACTGATCTATAAAGGTGAGATCCTTCCCAAAGCCAAGAAGAAAGAAGAGGCGGAGGGGGTGGGAAAGACAAATGTTGATGCCAAAAAAAGTTAAGTTTCGCCGTCATCAACGTGGCCGTATGAAAGGTGTATCCAAGGGAGGAACGGAGATTGATTTTGGGGAGTATGGACTGCAGGCTGTGGAGCCTAAATGGGTCACAAGCCAGCAGATAGAAGCCGCCAGGATAGCGATGACCAGATATGTTAAAAGAGGCGGCAAGATTTGGATCAAAATCTTTCCCCACAAACCTGTTACCGCAAAACCTGCCGAGACCCGTATGGGTAAAGGAAAGGGTTCACCGGAATACTGGGTTGCTGTAGTAAAGCCGGGGCGTATTATGTTTGAAATTGCAGGGGTTGCTGAGGATACAGCACGGGAAGCCATGCGCCTGGCAGCACAAAAATTGCCCATGAAATGCAAGTTTGTTAAAAGAGAAGAAATAGGTGGTGAAGCGCATGAAGGGGAGCGAAATTCGTGAGCTTTCAGATAAGGAGCTTCAGGAGAAAATCCGGGAGCTAAAGGATGAGCTTTTTAATCTGCGTTTTCAAATGGCTACTGGCCAGCTGGAGAATACAATGAGGCTCAAAGAGGTGCGCAAGTCCATCGCCCGGATAAAAACAGTTATGCGTG
>CAZQXY010000171.1:0-4564 GCA_964597455.1 uncultured Desulfovibrionaceae bacterium | reverse complement strand
GAGGGGGTAATCGAAGTTGCCCTGGGACTTTTTTTCGCTTCCTCCATTGCTTATATCTTCGCTTCTTTTCCCATGGCTGTCATCGGCGCGATGATGTTCCTGGTGGGGGTCGAGCTGATCAAATTCTCCAGGGATATCGAGCTGAAAACCGATCTGCTGCCCCTGGGGGCAACCGTTTTAGTTTCGCTTTTGAGCAATATGGCTTTCGGCTTTCTGATCGGTATGGCACTTTTTTATATGATGAAATACTTCTTAAAAAAGAAGCAGCTGCCTTCGTGATTTCCTTAAAACCGCTTCGCCAATATGGTAATTTCGCTAATTTCGCCAATATTGACATTGCAAAAATTTAATGCTATACTTTAAACGCTATTTTATAATAATGAGGTAGTGTGTGGTAATGTCGTGGTAATGTGTGGTAATGTAATGTTAGGAAGGTTTTTTCCCTGCCATTTGGTGTGTATGACGAATGTGCATGTGAAAAAAAGTACTACTTATTAGGGGGGGGGCAAGAGAAGAGAAGCTTTTTTACGGAGAAACAAAAGTTTTTCTTAAGGGAGGGGAAAAAGTTGAAGCTGAGTCGTCGATCGTTCATTAAATTGGTAGGAGCAACAGGCGCTGGGCTGTCCTTGACCAATTGGGGTTTTGATGTACAGCCGCTTGAAGCTGCGTCAAATGAATGCAGGATCCACGGCGCCAGGGAGTATACCTCCATTTGTAATTTTTGTTCGTGCGGCTGTGGTATGATCTGTCATGTGAGAGATGGAAAACTGATCAACCTGGAAGGGGATCCGGATCACGTCATTAGCCGGGGGTCGCTTTGCAGCAAGGGTGCTTCCCAGTATCAGGTACCGTATGCTAAACATCGCGGTACAACACCGCTATATCGCGCCCCGGGCAGTGATCGGTGGGAAGAGATCGATTGGGATACAGCCATCAATAAAATTGCCCAAAAAATGAAGGATACCCGTGACGACCATTGGATTGCTGAAGAAACAATCGGGGGCAAAACCTATAAAGTAAACCGTATTGATGCGTTAGGTTTTCTGGGCGGCGCCCAAGTCAACAACGAAGAATGCTATTTATTTACAAAGATGTCCAGGGCGTTGGGTGCCTCATTTATAGAACACCAGGCCCGGGTCTGACACAGCCCGACGGTCGGCAGTTTGTCGGCCTCATTCGGACGCGGTGCCATGACCAATCACTGGGTCGATTTGAAGAATGCCAAGTGTTTTTTGATTGAAGGAAGTAACTGTGCTGAAAATCACCCCATGGCCATGAAATGGATCATGAAAGCCAAAGAAAAAGGTGCAGTGATCATCCACGTTGACCCCCGCTATACGAGAACATCGCAGATAGCAGATATATTTGTCCAAATTCGTCCGGGTACGGATATCGCTTTTTTAAACGGCGTAGCCAAATACATCATTGATAACAAACTCTACGATGAATACTTCGTGCTCAACCAAACTAATGCGAAATACATTGTTAATGAAGATTTTGGTTTCGCGGGTGGGGTATTCTCGGGCTACAACGCCTCTGAACGTAAGTATGACAACAGTTCCTGGAGCTATGCGCTGGGTGAAAACAAAAAGCCCTCGGTTGCAGAAAGCATTGACGACCCACGGTGTGTTTTCAGCAGAACCAGGGAATTCCTCAAGCGTTATGACCTCAAAACAGTTTCCAATATTACAGGTGCTTCCGAAGAGCAAATCAAGCTGGTTGCGGAAACTATGGCCAAAAACCGGCCGGGGAACGTCATGTATGCCTTGGGAATGACCCAGCATACTGTTGGGGTGCAAAATATTCGTGGTTTTGGGCTTGTACAGCTTCTCCTGGGGAATATCGGCAGACCGGGCACCGGCATCAACGCCCTGCGTGGAGAGCCCAACGTGCAAGGATCAACAGATATGGCCTGTTTATTCGGCTATCTGCCGGGTTATCTGGCACCGCCCAACCACAACGTTGACACTCTGGATGCCTGGACCTCTTCAACAGGCACTTTCCGGCGTACTTTTTTGATCAGCCTGTTAAAAGCCTGGTATGGTAAGCATGCCACGCCGGCAAATGATTTCTGTTTTAACTGGCTACCCAAAAAGAATAGTACGGTGGATTACTCAATATTCAGCATGTTTGAATCAGCAATTACAGAACAAAAGTTGAAGGTTCTCTACTGTGTAGGACAGAATCCTCTGATTACCCAGCCGAACTTGAGAGTGGTGCATGAAGGGCTGTCCAACATGGAAATGGTCATTGTACAGGATCCCTTTATCACTGAAACTGCATGTTTCTGGGAAAGACCTGGAACGGATCCGAAGACTATCGATACCGAGGTTATCTATTTGCCTGCGGCAGCCTTCATGGAAAGGGAAGGCACTCTGAGCAACTCCGGAAGAATGGTTCAGTGGCGTTATACAGACATTAAACCGCCGGGATTGGCCAAGCCCGATCTGGAAATAATCGATCTGATTTTTAACAAAGTTCGCGAGTTGTATGCGGGCTCTACAGCTGCCAAGGATGAACCGCTGCTGAAGACAACCTGGGATTATCCAACGGAAGATAACGCTACTTTTGCTGAAGCAGTATTAAAAGAAATCGGCGGCTACAATCTTGTTACAGGCGAACCGAACAAAGGCATTGGCGAATTAAAGGCTGATGGTACAACATCTGCTGGAAACTGGCTTTATGCCGGGGTATACGCCAATGGTAAAAACCTGTCCAAGAGACGTGACAGCGAGACAGACCCCAGTGGTTTGGGTATTTACCCGGGATTTGCCTGGAGTTGGCCCGGCAACATGCACGTGTTGTATAACCGTGCTTCCTGCGACCTTGAGGGACGCCCCTATGATGAAGAAAACAAGGTCATCTGGTGGGATGAGGCACTGGGCAAATGGACCGGATACGACACACCGGATGTCCCCAATGCAGCTCATGGGCCGGATACCCCGAATGGGCAGCGTCCCTTCAGAATGTCCGGTGAGGGTGTTGGGCGCCTGCTGGCGGCAAAATATCAGGATTTCGAACCTGATGCTGTGCTGCCGAGGGATACATCATCAGTTCCCGCGGATGGTCCGCTGCCGGAATTCTATGAGCCGGTAGAGAGCCCGACGGATAACGTTCTGCACCCGTCAGTAAGTTTTAACCCCTGCACCGAATATCCGCGCAAGGGAATGGAGGAATATCAGCCTATCGGTAAGGTGGATGAGTACCCGTATGTCTTGATGACCTCAAGTCTGACCGAACACTGGTGTGCGGGATCGGTTACGCGTAATATGACCTGGCTGAACGAACTGTATCCAGAGCCAATTGTAGAAATGCCTGTAACATTAGCTGAAAAACTGGGTATTGAAAATGGGGAGTTGGTCAAAGTATGGTCAGCGCGCGGCGAAGTGAAAGTCAAGGCCCACGTTACGAACCGGATGAAGACATTGATGATCAACGGTCAAGAAGTGGATGTAGTCTGGATGCCTTATAACTGGGGCTTCAAAGGTTTGAGCACGGGACCCAGCACAAACTATTTGACCATTGATGCCGGTGATCCCAATACCCGTATTCAGGAAACAAAGGCTTGTTTAATCAATTTGTCCAAGGCGTAATCACTTGGTATTAAAGGAGGTTCGGAATGGGAAATTTACGTGCAGCTATCAAAGATTGGATAAAAGATCGCCCTTATCTCAAAGAGGTTGCCAAGCTTCAGGAGACAATAGCTACTGCAGTCGAAGGAAATACTATTCAAGAGCATCCAGCGGAGTATGATTGGAAAAACGCTGTTTCCGAAATTGAGAAAGGCATTCCAGTTTTGAAAGTGATCAAAATTGATAGCAAAACGATAGAATATGCTGCTGACCTCCTGACTGATATCGTGGACGCGTTGGCTGCGGCAAGCTTGCCGGAAAAGATGGTTCAGTATTGTCAAAAAATGCAGACTGCTATGCTTGAGAATGCAGATCTGGCGGGCCGGATTATTGCCGGGGTAATCGAAAACAACAGCGTCCAACCTGATGATCTGGGTTTGGGCGAGGTTGATGAAGGTTTTATTGTTTTCTTGGCTTGGAGTTCCCTATCCGAAGCCTTGAAGCCACTAAAATCGAAGGTGACAGAGTTACTGAAAGATAATAAGTGGAGGAGAGGTTATTGTCCTGTTTGCGGTCAGCTACCGGCTATGGGCCAGTTGGTTCGCATTGAAAAAGATGGGGGTCGGGAGCGGGAGCTGGTGTGTGGCTGCTGCCAAATGAGGTGGCAGTATAAACGGATCGGCTGCCCTTATTGTGACAATCTTGAACAGGAGACATTAAAAATCATTGAAGTTGCCGAGGAACCGGATTTGCGTATTGATACCTGTGAAAAATGCAAATCGTACCTGAAAATATATACCGGCGAAGGCAACGAACAGGTGATATTAGCTGATTGGTCGACCTTGCACCTTGATCTAATCGCGGAAAAAAATGGTTTTAAACGAACTGGCTACCATAGGTACGGGCTGTAGCAATCAGATATGATTTTGAATTAATTTAAAAGTAATTTAATCTTCAGGAGGTGATTTAATTGACGGTAAAAACTTTTTCCC
>CAZQXY010000170.1:0-4606 GCA_964597455.1 uncultured Desulfovibrionaceae bacterium | reverse complement strand
CAAAGCCCTCCTTTTTATGTAAGATTCTTTATAAACCGTATAAATCCTGCCAAAATCTAAAAAAGAAATTACAGGCTGTATCCGTGCCCGCTCCATAAATTCAATAATGGCTGCATCTATGCCGTGTTGACGGTTTTTGCAGCCTAAGCTGCTACGCCCATGCGGGCGCGCCGCCGCCTGAAAAAGAAAAAGGCCGCAGTAAAAGGCGGGCCTTTTTATCTTCAAACATAATATTGCTCTCTTTTTCATTCAATAAGCTAATTTACTGTCGGACGAGGATACAGCCCGGCGCTTTCAACTATTTCCGGCACCATTTCCTCCCAGGCGATTGCCATAACATGAACACCCGCAACGCCTTCAATCTCCTTCAAGCGCTGGATGGTTTCTACAGCAATTTTAATACCCTCTTTTTTCCTGTCTTCTGCGCCTTTAATACGGGTAATCAGCTCTTCGGGAACGATCATGCCGGACACATTTTTCTGCATGTAACGGGCGGCACCGATCGATTTGATCGGGGTAACACCACCCATAATATAGCACTTTTTATGCAGGCCCAGTTCCCTGACCAGCTCCATCCATTTCTCAAAACGATCAATATCAAAGATGCATTGCGTTTGGATAAACTGCGCACCTGCGGCAATCTTTTTAGCCAGGCGCAACACACGGTATTCAAATGGATCGGCAAACGGATTGGCCACTGCTCCAATAAAGATCTTCGGCAGAGGGTGCTCCAACTTCTCACCACCGATAAAAACACCTTCATCCCGCATATTTTTAACCGCCTGAATAAGCTGCATAGAGTCCAGATCGAAGACGTTTTTAGCGGAAGGCTCGTTCCCAAACTTGCCGTGGTCACCCTGCAAACAGAGAAAATTCCTTACTCCGAAACTCACTGCGCCAAGCAGATCGCTCTGCAGGCAAATTCTGTTCCTATCCCGAACCGTCATCTGCACATTGGGCTCCAGGCCCATTTGTATGAGGCTCGCAGCAACCCCAACACTGGATGTACGCACTATAGCCGTTTGATTATCCGTAATATTATAAGAATCAACGTGATTGCGCATACCTTCAGCATGGTGCTTTACAGTTTCCAAATCAGCACTCTTGGGCGGTCCCAGCTCCCCCGTAACTGCAAAATGACCGCTGCTAAGAATCTTTTCTAGATTACTCTCTGCTCTCAAGCCTGACATCCTCCCTTACAATAGTTCTCGGACCTCCATGATGGGAAGTAGACCAATCTTTCGGGGGCTGAATTGCTTCCATCCAGTCCAACATTCCCAATTTTGAAAGACGCTCATGGATAAGGTGCCAGGCACAGTCAATATCCTTACTGACTTCACACTTGCCTTCCTGGGAACCACCGCAGGGCCCATTGAGCATACTCTTGGCACAACGCGTGATTGGACAGATACCCATGGTTAAATCCAGGACACAATTTCCGCATCCCAGGCAGTTTTCCTTCCAGACGCCCTGTTCCTGGGGATATCCCATAAACTTTGTATTTAATCCCGGCAGGAAAATTTTATCCGGAAGCCGGGCAGCCATTGTCTGTACGCCCACACCACAGGCCAGGGAAAGGATGGCATCATATTGGGCCAGTTGTTCAGCATAATCGTCAATGTACTCGTACTCACATTGACGCAAGAGGGTATACGTACTGATCTCTACGTCCTTACCCTCTTTTTGCCTGAGTAAGGAAAGGGCGGCAGCTGTCTCAGCTGCTTCCTTTTCTCCTCCCGCCAGGC
Organism: uncultured Desulfovibrionaceae bacterium; assembly: GCA_964597455.1. Classification (GTDB taxonomy): domain Bacteria; phylum Bacillota; class Dethiobacteria; order DTU022; family UBA8154; genus DUQX01. Next base: position 2,861 of record CAZQXY010000170.1, on the reverse strand, counting down.
AGACGGTAACGCAAGTGCCGCAGCCTAAAATACATATTTTCCGGAAAGGTTCCAGCATCTTGGAGATTTCCGCCAATGGCTTTCTCTCAGCAACAATCATTTTTCCTCACCTTCCCTCTCCATAAAACGATTTACAGCATCAATTAATGTATTTACTGATTTTGTGACTTGAATACATCGACGTATGAATCGCAATAAATATCCATATTCAGAACTACTCTGGCAGTTGCAACCGAGGCCACCAGTTCTTCATCACATGCATCGGCAATAGCTGAATCCAGGCCACAGGCCATAGCCATGACCGCAAAAACACGGTTAATTAATTCCCTATCCTTGGTGCCCTGAGAAATATTGCTTAAACCTACCGTCGTTTTAGGCGGCGGATCGGAGAGCATCTTGATTTGCCGCAGGGTTTCAAAAACCTCCGGTCCGTGATCCTGTCCCACATTACAGGGTAAAACAAGGGGATCTATATAAAGGTTGTCAATGGGCACACCATAAGCGTCACAGTTGGCTACTAATTCCATAGCCAGGGCAACCCGGCTCTCCGCATCCTTGGGGATACCTTCTTCGTTCATCGCCAGCCCGATTACCTCAGCGTTATACTTGCTTGCCAGCGTAAAAATCCTGTCCATTTTTTCCTGAACAGCCGGAACAGAATTAATCATCGCTGGCCGTTTGCAAAGCTCAAGGCCCGCTTCAATGGCATCGTAATCTGTAGAATCCAGGCACAAGGGCAGCTTGCTGGCTTCCTGCGTAACTTCCACCAGCCATTTCATCGCCGAAACACGATCCGCAACCGCGGGCCCTACGTTGAGATCCAGATAGCCGGCTCCCATGGCTTCCTGCTTCTGGGCCCATTCAATAACGGCGCGGGGATCTTTTTCACGTATAGCATTGGCGATATCGCGGAACATCCCGTTGATCCTCTCACCAATAATGATCATTTTCAAACCTCCCTTAATTTTTTCTTAAATAAAGGATCAGTCTCCAACATGAACTGTTATCCCTTCATCATATCGTCGATCAGTTTCTTGATCAGCCCTACAGCACTGGGGTTACGCATAACCAAAATGTCCATCCCCGCCTGGAGCAATGAACCGGCAGTAGCCGCTTCCCATGCTACGGAACGTTCTGCCTGTTCACCCCATCCCGGTTGTTCTTCTTCAGAAATAAAGGATTCTTTTTTGCTCCAAACCTCATGGCCGACATTTGCTATAGTGGGCATGGCCAGCATCCGATCACCCTGCAGGGCACCAAAGCGGGCTCTTTCCATAATGGAATAACTGTACTCTATTCCGTAACCCAGGGAAGCAACAGTGGGGTCCATGACAATGCGATCCAAAAGAGGCGTGCTCATTTCGGCAATTAAAATATTCAACTGCTTGGCTATATTAATATCAATGGGAGATTGTGCAATTACGCTATGTTTGTAGGCCATAGCAGCGCTGGCAACCGACTTAAAATTATCCTGCTCTGCAACTCCCAGGAGCAGGTTTTCTCCTTCAGCAGCTTCAGCCATGGGGCCGATGATCGTGTTATCCTTCTCCGCTTTCCCGCATCCGTAAATGATCAGCGGGACTCCCACAGCCTCCAGGACTTTCTTCAGCGTAGCGATGCAATCTTCGGCAGAAGCATCCTTGATATCCGGATCCGCGCTCTTAAAGCGTATGGCAATAAGATCAGCACCATACTCATCAACGCACTTCTTCGCCCAGGCAGCGGGATCGTCATACACATCTTCAAAGAAACTCTTCAGGCTGGCCGGCCATTCCTCAGGGACAATGTCCCATATTTCCATGGCTACCAGGGGACGGTTAGGTATCTCCCCTTCGAAATGCAGGAAGGGCAGCGCGCTTTCCCCGCCAACTTTAAGAGTATGGCTACGGGTTCCACCTTCTTCTTTGGTCGCTCCCAGCACAACTTCCCGAACCTGGCTTCTATATTTTTCTTTAAAAAGCTCTACAGCCATCGCTCTTCTCCTTTCGTACCGATTAGTTTTATTCTTCTTTGATACTTAAGCAAATCTTTCCTTGGCAAACTTCTGAATCCCGGCGGATTCTCTCGGTCCTACGATGACTTCCCATCCGGACTCGTCTTCCAGTTTTCCTTGCAGAACGGCAACTGCACCGGGAATGACAATTTGCTTATGTTTTACTTTCTCTGCCATACCTAAGTCTTTGATAGCTGCGGCAATCTTTTCAGCGGTAAATTTGTTATCTGCATACGCAGTTAAAACGGATATCCCGCCGGTATCAACAGAGATAATATGGCTGGGAATACGGGTTGCGTCCACTTCGCCCTCTACCAGGAAGTATGTCAGGGAGAAATTCGTTGTGCAGTAAACAGGTGAATTCTCATTAACATCACCCAGCACGTGCAGCCCGGGCTCAACAGCAACCGGCTTTTGAGGATCGGTGTAAACATTTGCTCTCCAGCTTAAGAGGGGGAGCAAGGATTCTTTTTTGGTAGTATTTAAGACAACAAGCCCCGTATATTTAGCAACATAGGTTATCGCCTGCAGCATTTCCTCCTGCGGATCATCCTTGCTGGTAAAGACCATTGTCGGATAACCAAACGGACGGAATTTTTTCCTTACGGCCAGACGGCGAATCTGGGTCATATCATCCAGAACTTTTGAAGTATCGCGAGAGCCGGGATCAAGAATCAGTTCCTTATAACCGAGGGAGACAATTTTCCCCGCCAGTTCCGCCAAATCGTCCAGATTTTCGCCCTTCACAGCCAGAGGACAGGCGTTTGCTTTGGCCAGTTCGGTCATCTTTTCATAGTTATCCTTGTCCGCGGCATAAATTACCGGTTTACGCTCCGCCAGGACCTGCAGCGCACCTTCCATAGCGGCA
>CAZQXY010000169.1:0-4614 GCA_964597455.1 uncultured Desulfovibrionaceae bacterium | reverse complement strand
ACCAGCTGTCGGGAGAACCCGTTTCTTTGACGATGAACTTGACCCAACTAAGCGGTGGCCAGTCCCGAGCATTGATGGTGGCAGATGTGGCCCTGATCAGCAACTCTCCGGTTGTCTTGATTGATGAGATTGAGAACGCCGGCATAGACCGCTTGCAGGCCCTGGAAATTTTAACGGGGCAGGGTAAGGTTGTGTTGGTTGTTTCGCATGATCCGACCTTGATATTAATGGCCGGAAAAAGAGTGGTGATGAAAAATGGGGGTATGAGTAAAATTATTGGGACCACGCCTGAGGAGAAAAGAATATTAGGAAGTTTGATTAAAACAGATAAAAAATTTGCTCATCTGAGGGAACAATTAAGGAATGGAAAAAGTATCGGGGCTAAAGGACCTAAAAAGGAGGAAGTTGCAGTATGGCCAAAATTTTAGTGCATTGCCCGCTAAATATTAGCAGAACTCTGGAGGAGATGCTCAAAGGGTATTGCCAGGAAATGGAGGAAAGGACGGGAGCACGGGTAGAACTGGAAACCCAGCCGCATCGCCCACAAGAAAAGGGTTTGTTTGAAAAATATCAGGAAAAAGGAAATTTGCCGGAGCTGGTCGTTGGCCATGTTAACGATTTTGCCGATTTGCCTGCAGGTTATCTGGAAGAACACTTTCTTTCGCTGCCCGGCCGCTGGCCTTTGCGTTCGGAACTGATGGAAGCTGGTTTTGGGGATCCAAAAGGATACTTTCATCCTTTTGTGGTGATTCCTTTTACCATGTTTTATAATATAAACCTGCTTACAGAGGGGGAACTTCCCGCAATGTGGGAAAATCTGCTGGAGGTGCGCTGGCGAAAACAAATTTTGATGCCTGATGATTACCGGATGGTATCAAAGATCGTCAAAACTTTTATGGAGGCGCATTATCCGGAAAGGTTTGCCGATTTTCAGGAGAACGTGGTACATAAAGGAGCCCCGATTGATGTGGTCAATGCTGTGGATGAGGGCCACTATCCGCTGGGGATCACGAATATTGCTTTTGCCCGTATTTCCCGCCATAAAAATACCCGCCTGATCTGGCCTCGGGATGGTCTTTTTTGCATGCCGCAGGTGATGGCCTGGAGCAAAAATGCCCCTAAAAACCTGCTGGAGATAGGAGACTTTTTAATGTCCAACCAGGTTCAGGAGTATTTGGCGCTCCAGGCATTTGTTCCCGCTGCGCCTGATACAGCTTGCGTTGGGAAGGTTGGGAGCATTATCTGAGTATCATTAAAGGCACCAAAATTTAAGGCGGTGTATCACTGATGCTGCAGATTAAAGACTTGAATTTCTCCTATAAAAAACAGCAGATCCTGTATGATATCAATATCCTGATTGAAGAAGGCGAAATACTGGCCCTGGTAGGTCCCAACGGTTCCGGTAAATCAACTTTGTTGAGATGCTTGAACTGTTTTTTACGACCGGACAGCGGGCAGGTCTTGCTTGACGGTGAGGATATCAGGAATAAAAAACGCAAGTGGATCTCGCGTCATATTGCCTTTTTGCCGCAACATCTGGAGGCTGTTCAGCGTGTTACCGTTTACGAGCTGGTCACCATGGGCAGAAGCCCTTACTCGCAGTTTGGCTGGTCCCTGACGGCAAAAGACAGAAATAAAGTTAAATGGGCAATTGATTATATGGATTTACGCTCTATCCAACATCGGCCCTTGGACCAAATTTCCGGAGGGGAATGCCAAAGGGCGTGGATAGCCATGATTCTGGCTCAGGATACCGGGATTGTCCTGCTTGATGAGCCGATCACTTTTCTGGATTTAAAATACCAGTGGTATCTGCTGAATATTATTAAGCAGGTTCGGGAGCAGTACAAGAAAACTTTTATTTTGGTGTTGCATGATCTTAATCAGGCCATGACGGTTGCTGACAATTTTGTTGTTCTTAAAGAGGGGCGTATCAGCGCCCAGGGGCAACCCCAAGACGTTATCACCAGTCATCTTTTGAAAAAAGTGTATGATGTGGCAGCCACTGTTTACAGTTTTAGCGATTATGGCCGGCCGGTTGTTTTGCCGGCAAAAACAACTTAAAAGAGTTCTTTTTATTATTGCGAAAAGGAGGATTTTGCTTGTGCCTAAGTCTTCTTATAGGAACTTAATGCCTGTCTATTCTTTGATTGCGCAGCAAATCCTGGATGATTATCAGATCACCAGCGGAAAATGCATTGATATAGGGACAGGTGCTGGATATCTGGGGATTGAGTTGGCAAAAATCACGGTGTTGGAGATGTATTTTCTAGATTTTGATCCAGAGGCCTTGCACAAGGCCAGGGAAAATGTTGCCGAAAATGAGCTCAGCAATGTTGTCCATTTTGTAGATGCAGATGTTACGGCACTTCCGTTTGCAGGCAACTTTGCCGAACTGGTGATCAGCCGGGGTTCACTCTGGTTTTGGAAGGATCAGGTTAAGGGCTTGCAGGAAATAAACCGGATCTTGAAACCGGGAGGAGTAGCTTTCGTTGGCGGAGGTTTGGGCCGTTATACTCCGCCTACCATGCGTAAGCGCCTGCAGGGTAAGGGGCGTGAGAGGCTGGAAAAGAAAGGGCATAAGGGATTTCTCAGAGGGGCGGAATTGGAAGAGTTGGTGAGGAAAACAGGAATTGTAAATTATCGCCTGATTTCTGATGTGGAGAGTGAGCCGGTCCATTGGATTGAAATTAAAAAGGTTGAAGAAAATTAATAAGTAAAACTTTTGAAAGGGAGATTAGCGTGAACAAGAAAAGAGTTTTATGGGCTGTTTTATTAGTATTGAGTTTATGTGTTGCGGCAGCAGGATGCGGGGGAGAACAGAACAATGCCGTTCATGACGAAAATGATGTCTCCGGCGTAGTGAACGAGCAGGCCAAAGTACGTCTGGTCAAGGATGATCTGGAGCGCGAAGTCGAGGTTCCGAAATGGCCGTATTTACATTGTGCCTGACAATGTATCACCCGGGAGAATCGGGACACTTGATGCTTTGGAGGTTATTGCAAAGTTACTTGCTCCGGAAAGTATTTTAGAAGGTTAAAATGATGGCCGGCAGTGTCTCGCTAAAAGTCAAATTGCAACAGTTAAAGAAAAATAGCCGTTTCTTTTGGATTTTAGTATTTGCTTTTTTAATGCTCATTGCTGTTATCTTAAGCATCTTCAAGGGAACTTTGTATTTCTCCGCGCAGGGAGTTCTGGAAGTTTTTTTGGGAAAAAGTCAGGAACAATTGACACAACATATTATTTGGAATGTCAGATTGCCGCGCACACTGATTGCTATGATGGTAGGATTCAATATGGCGGTTGCCGGAGCCTTGCTGCAGGGGATTTTGCGCAATCCCCTCGCTTCACCCAATATCATCGGCGTAAATTCAGGGGCAGGACTGGCGGCAGTCATCGTCATGTCCCTGATGCCGGGAAACATCAAGATGCTTCCATCGGCTGCTTTTTTGGGGGCATTACTGGCAGGGCTGATCATTTATTCACTTGCCAGGCGGGAAGGCCGTAGCACCGGTATAACTATTATTTTGGCGGGAGTTGCACTAGGAGCGCTTTTATCTGCTTTTACTACGGCGCTCATGATTTTACACAGCGATGAGCTGGGCATTACTTATACTTGGCTGGCTGGAAGTTTAATCGGTCGCGGCTGGCCTTATTTCAGTTTAATCTGGCCGTATAGCTTGGCAGGGGGGCTGGTTGCTATTTTCCTTAGTCCCAGGATCAACCTTTTTCTGCTGGGAGAAGAGGTTGGCAAGAACTTGGGACTGTCTGTTGAAATTTCCAGGCTGTTGATTATTATTAATGCTTCTGTCCTGGCCGGCAGCGCAGTGAGTGTGGCTGGTACAATTGGTTTTATCGGCATCATAGCTCCCCATACCGCCAGGATGATAATTGGCAATGATTACCGTTATCTGGTTATTTTATCCGGCATTTTGGGTGGGCTCTTGCTTGTTACCAGTGATACTTTGGCGCGCACCCTTTTCCAACCTCTGGAAATCCCGGTTGGGATCTTTACAGCAATCCTGGGAGCGCCATTTTTCTATTTCTTGCTTCGTCAAAAGCGGTCCAATCTGCCGATGTCCTGACAAATCATTCGAGAGAACCGCGCAATATATTTGGGATAAATTTGTGTAAAAAAAATTTGCTACCATAGCAGGAAAACATGTCTTTATGACCGAATATATTACATATAGTACTTTCAGGCTTAGGAGGAAAATAAATGGTTTTTGCCGGAAAGAGTGTAATGATATGAAAATTGATGCGAAGGACTTTGAAAAAGTAGCAAAATCGATTATGGCTCCTGTCTATCCTGTTATTGCTGAAAATATTATCAAAAAAACAGGAGTTGTCAGTGGTATATGTATCGATTTAGGTGCGGGCCCGGGGAATTTGGGCATAGAATTGGCAAAACTTGCTTCCGGTTTCAAGGTGATTTTATTGGATATATCGGAGGAAATGCTTAAAATAGCGGAAAAGAACTGTAAAAATATGCTGCTTTTAGATCGTGTATCCTTCTGGAAAGGTAATGTGGAACAATTGCCTTTCCAGAAGGATACAGTAGATCTTGCTGTGAGCAGGGGTTCGATATTTTTCTGGGAAGATCAAGTAAAAGGA
>CAZQXY010000168.1:1396-4627 GCA_964597455.1 uncultured Desulfovibrionaceae bacterium | reverse complement strand
TTATATATCGATCGTGGAAATATTTGTATTACTATCCTCCCTGCACTATGAATACGCTCTTCCCCTGGCCAAGGATGAAATCGGCGCGGCAAATTTGTTGGTCCTGTGCTTTGGTATTTTACTGTCGGTGTGTCTTTTTGCTGCACTGGGCTTCTGGTTTACTCATTCTTTCCTTTTCAGCTTTCTCAAAGTGCCCGGACTTGAAAAATACTTCCGGCTATTTCCTGTGAGCCTTTTAGGTATGGGATCTTTGAAAATAGTACATTACCGGGCGATGCGCACCAAAAATTTTGTACCCATTGCCAAAGCAAAGATGAGGCAGAGTATGGGCATGATTGGCATACAAGTTGTGACAGGTCTTTTGGGCCGGGGGACCTCGGGGCTGGTATGGGGAGATGCCCTCGGCAGGCTTGGCGGGGGAGGAAAACTGGCATGCGATGTTGTTAAAGGAAACTGGCATGTTTTAAAAAAGAATGTAAGCCTTCTAGGAATTCGTCAAGTAGCCGTTCGCTACAAAAAATTTCCTTTAATTCTAACCGGTTCTTCATTGATCAAGGAGTTTGCCGTGCACCTTCCTGTTGTATTACTGACTCTGGCTTATGGCCCGCAAGTTGTAGGTCTTTTTATGCTGGTTCAAAGAATAACAGGACTTCCCTTGACACTTATTGGAGAATCCATCAATGATGTGTTTATGGCTGAGGCCTCCAGTCTCATGAAGGATAACCCCCGGAAAATTTCCAAACTTTATTGGGATACTTTAAAGCATTTATTTTTTCTAGCCGTACCATTCTTTTTAATAGTAGCCTTTATCGCCCCGTGGGCATTCATGTTTGTTTTCGGGCAACAATGGACTGCAGCCGGAGCGTACCTGCGTATTCTAACGCCAATGTATTTATTGCAATTTGTATCAATTCCTGTTTCGGCGACGTTGCTGGTTTTTGAAAGGCAAAAACTACAATTTCTCAGGGATTGTATACGGTTCTTTTTATTATCAGTGGTACTTATAGTGGTGCTCACCATGGCTTTACCGGAAAGAACCGCCTTGATTTTGATCAGTATCGCCGGATCGTTGAGTTTTATTATTTACGGGATTATTTCGTGGCTGGCCATGACACAATACCAAAAGGCATTGAAAAAGAAAGACAGTAAGCCTGACATAAATGTAACATAAATCTGATCCGAAATTCTGCTATCTTTATTGTATTCCGGAGGGGGAAGGGCTCAGGGGTTGCGAAACCGCTCGGAAATTTCCTGTATTTGTTCAGAATCGGGAAACCAGAAGTAAAGACTTCCTTTAACTAACCGGTCTGCGGCGTAGCCCTCCCGGCCCGGGAGTTGAATATGGGTTATGTTTTCCTTTGGCAATTTTTGAAACGTCCGCGCCAGAGCAATCACGTCGCCGATGTTAAGATTGGTCTCCACCCTGTTTCTTATTTCTTCGAGCAAGGCCGGGAGTTTTGGTAGCGACCGGGGTTCCAGAAGTTTGGATGCCAATGTTTCCAGGACTAAAAATTGCAGTTTTTGCCTCCCAAAATCACCATCAGGCAAAGAAAATCGCTCCCTCACAAGTTTTAAAGCCATATAGCCATCAAGATGCTGCTTGCCTGCAGGCAGTATTTTTTTATCAAAAGTTAACGTAACAGGTTTCTCCAGATCAATTTCGATTCCTCCGATGGTATCAATGAAGTCAGAAAAAACATCAAAATCCAGTTTGATATAATAATCGATTTCACATTGCAATAACTCGCTGACTGCCTGCAAAGAGGCCCACGTTCCTTCCTCTGCTCCGCCCTTTATTTCACCAAGCAGATGGGCATGATTGATTTTGGTATGACCAACCCCGGGCAGCTCGACCCAGGTATCCCTGGGAATAGAGACTACCTGTACTGTTTTTTCCTTTGGATTGACATTGGAAAGCATGATTAAATCTGTGCGAGAGTTTTCTTGATCCCTGGCATCGATGCCGAGGAGAATAACATTGAAAGGTTTAATCCCAACGGCCTCTTCCTTAGATACTATGGCAGCATCTTCCTTGGCAGCATTTTCCTTGATGGCCAGGTTGGGTTTTGCCAAAGGGGCAGGTGAATAGTCTGTGGGATTAAAATAATATTGCAGATGCAACCATAAACCCAAAGTGAGAATAAATGTGGCAATAGACAGATACTTTAACCTGCTTTTCATTCGGCTGACTCCTTGTTCTTCTCTCCATTATATTTCTGAGCAATTTCACACATGGTTCTTATTTCCAGACAGCCTTTTTCCCTTAAACTAGCTGCCTCTTTCAGTATTTCTTCAAACCCTTGCAATAATTTTTCCGGTGCTGTTGCCAAATCATAGGGATGGAACCAAAGGTGAAAGATCTTTTTTTCTTTTACGGCTTTTTGAAGTCCCTTGCCAGCTTTTTTAATTCTTGCTTTAAGGGGGATATATTTACGAAAACCATCCATAGAAAGATAGAGCATGGAACCTGGAATAACTACCAGGCCTTCTTTTTCCTTTGGCACAATTACTGGAGGGGAAAAAGAAAGAAGTTGGTCAACCATATGACACACTTTTTGTACTTTCCTTGGGAAACTTCTATACCATAATGGTTCACTGCCTCTAAATGTTAAAAAACCTGCTTTTTTTAATTCATCTAAATATCCTTCCAGATTCCTTGGAAAAACAAAGCTTCTTAGTTTTATTCCTAACGTATTTGCCAATCCCTGGCAAGCTTCAAGCTCAGACTGTACCGTTTCCCTCCTGGTATTTTTATCTCCAAATAAAAGATGTGAAAAGCTGTGGCAGCCTATTTCTTGAACAACTGGGCAGGAACGAATCTTATGCACAATATCCCTACCGTACCAATAAGGATCCTGGTTAAGGTTTGTACAAGGATCAGCGGCAAACCAATCATTCTTATACCGCGGGTAATTACTTCGCAGTATTTCCGGATGCTTTTGCCCGTTTACCGGCTTACAGGTATCTAAAAATAAATGCCCTACGACAGCCCAAGTTGCCGAAACTTCGTATTGCGTAAAAAGTACAAAGAGTTTATCGATTACTTCTCTAGTTTTTTCATAATATTTTAAATTTGACTTTAAATATTTAGGCTTATCGACTACACCCCAAGCTAATTCAGTATCAAGGCTTATCGTAAAAATTCCCTTTTCCAATAAACTAGAAATGCTTCATCCCTCCCTTTAGTATATATCTTGATCACAGGCCCTAAGAGACCAATTTGCGGGATTA
>CAZQXY010000168.1:0-1386 GCA_964597455.1 uncultured Desulfovibrionaceae bacterium | reverse complement strand
CTCCAGCAATTCAGGATCATTCACCCGAACAAGCATTCTTCTTTGGGGAACAAAATATCGCAAAGGAAAACTGCTTCTGTTTACAAAACCAATTTTTTTCAACTGTTCAAATAATTCTTTTTCTGTGAAATCCCAAATGCTTACAAACTTGCATCCTTTTTCCTTGATCATTATTGCTAACACATGACCGAGCAACTGTAAAAAAGCTTTCTGAGAGCTATATTGGAAATCAACGATTTGCCCTTCGAGTGTTCCCCAGCGATCAGATATTGTATAGACTAGATAACTAATCAATCCATGCTTATCTCGAATAGACCAGATTTCGTAACTTTTATCCGGTCGCTCCAGAAAGCGCCAGCGCAAATATTCGGCACTCCGTTCGACACGAATCAGGTTTTTCGCCACTTTTTGCCATAACAGCTCAAATTCCTCGCTTACATCTCTTTCTTTTCGAATTGTTAGGTTATTGCCCCTGGGAAAGCGTAGCTGTTTAAGTGCATAATTAACCTTGTTCCACCGCAAAGCTACAGGAAAGCTTAAAAAAGAGAAAAGTTTCCTTCCAGTTTTTTTTCTTACCACCTCTGAAAAGCTTCTAAAACAAAAAGATTCGTCAACTAAGGCAGTATCTTGCCAACCACATTTGAGCAAACCGGGCATGGAATTATGGTTTGGGAAATTAAAACAAAGTGCATAACCTCTTTCCTGCAGCTTCTTAACGGCATGTTTATTCATGGCTTCAAAAATACCTTGCTTGCGGTAAGCATGTACTACTGCTGCATCGCAGGGTTGAGCGGCATTAATTGTTTTATCCCCCACAACCAACCTGCAAAGAATAAAAGGCCTAATGCCAACTATTTTATTGGTATCTTCATCATAAGCTCCAAACACCAGAGGTTTATCACTATAGGGGTTTCTAATATACTTCCATTCTAACCATTGCAAATCTTCTTTTATTAAGCTGTTTTCCATGATAGTCAAAAAACCTTGCGCTTCTTCTTCATTACTAAGGCTTAACTGTTTCACTAAAACCATATTGGCATCCCGCTCCCTTTAGATTCTTGACTGAACTAATTATTTAGAAGCTTTTGTTATAAACATGAAAAACAGCGCTACCCGTTGTACAATCTAGGTTTTCGTTGTAATTCAATGTATTTATATGCACTTTATCTATTATTTTATACCAGTCACCTTATTTTCCTTCAGAAAGCTTGCTCCCTCGATTAAACATAAAGGCCGGGTAAATAAAAACCGGGCGCAGCCGCTTCCGGAATTTGAGCGCTACGCCCGGGTTAATGACAATATCGACCCATAATACTTTTCAATGGTAACTTTCTCGGCAAATTAGATCCAGGACAATTTTTGCATGGATTTCACAAACTGACAGAG
>CAZQXY010000167.1:0-4654 GCA_964597455.1 uncultured Desulfovibrionaceae bacterium | reverse complement strand
CATCAGGGGGATTGTGATGGAACCTGTCGCCGCCACGTTGGCCGCCACTGTTCCGGAGAGGGTTCCAAAGGTGGCGCTGGCCAGGATAGCGGTTTTGGCCGGCCCGCCCCTGAACATGCCCATCAATGACATCGAAAGATCGATAAAAAATTTGCCGCCCCCGGTGTAGAGAAGCAGGCATGCGAATACCAGAAATACGGCAACTGTAGTCGAGGCGACTCCGATGGGCACTGAAAATATTGCATCAGTGCTTAAATAAAAGCTGGAAACCAGACGGGGCAAGCGCAAAGGTCTGGAAAATAAAACACCGGGGAATATATCAGCTTTAAAGGCGTAGAAAACAAATACCAAGGCAATAAGCGCCATGGGCCATCCCACTTTACGTCTGGCAGATTCCAACAGGCTTACCAGCAGCATAAAGAACAATACTATTTCTAGAGTGGAAGGTTGCATTTTGGAAACATGCTGCACCACAGTGTCATAGAAAAGAAACATGTAAACACAGGGGATTGTACCCATCATTAGAAATGCAAAATTGATTGAAGATTTTAAAAAGGATTTTTTCGTAGAGAACCAATCGGTAAGATAGAGAATGACAATAACAACAAATAGGTTCATTACTTTATGCTGCTGGGATAAGATGTAAATGTTAAGCCTGGAGAAAGCCCCTACGACAAATAATAAATTATATATGCACAGAGAGACGGCCAGAATACCTGTTGCTCTATCTATTTTTTTACCGGAATGCCACCAGCTGTTTGCAGACGCTGATTCCAAGTTTTTCTCCATCACTCAACCTCCTTTAGTTAATGTGTATTGGGGCGCCACATGGCGCCCCAATACACATTAAAACAATCCCAGACTAATACTCTTGCCCAACCTCTTTCAACAGTTCCTGTTGGGTCTCTTCAAGCTTATCGGTCCAAACTCCACGCTCTTTGTAATACCTTACGGCACCGGCATGGAATGGCGCCAACCCCCCTCCAGACACTGCCAGCCCGAGAGTAAAAGCTCCTGAACTTGGATGGTATCTGGTAAAACGTCCCGGTGCATCAATTTGCACGTCGTCAAACAGTATTTTCATCATCTGATATACAAATTCGTCACTTAAATCGGCAAGGGCTACGTATGACATCTTATTCCCGACCCCTACTACTGGACCATCCTGCCCCTGGTAGGTATCTGTCGGAAATTCTGATTTTTGAAAATACCATAATTCATCAAGCACAGCGCTTACTTCTTCTTCACTTAGCGAAATAAACTCAACACCGGTAGTCATGGCCAGCTCGACAAACTGAGCCGATCCTTCGATGGCGCTGGGATGAAGAACCAGATCGGCGGTTTTATCCTTAATTGCATCGACAGCTTCATTAATCGAGTTTAGCGATAGAACTACAACGTCGCCTCGAGTCAAGCCGTTCGCCTCAAGAAGCAGATCACCCATTACAGTTGTAGTAAATGAAGCGGGATAGTCAAACATAAACCTTTTGCCGTTGAGATCAGAGAAGCCTTTGACACCCGAACCTTTCCAGGTCATCGCTGCCACCTGGTTTGTGGCAACAGTGGCAATTATCCTGATAGGCTGTTTGCCCACCTCCTTGCAGGGATCTTGTCCTTTAAACAGACCCAGAATAGTTTCGGCATCCTCGTAGGCAACATCGGCGGTTCGATCGATCAGCAGAGGATAACGCGTTCCTGTTACCATCTGGGGTGCTGCCGATATCCCCAATTCACCTTGGATCAGGCTGGCCAACCCCTCCGTTATAGCCAGCGCAGAACCCGGCACAGTAGCTATCACAACATGCTCCGGCAGATCGTCATCATTTGGGTCTAACTGCTCTTCAGGACTGCATGACACGACTAAAAACATGCTACAAAGAACAAGAATGGAAAGAACAACACCCGTCATAATTCTTCTGTTCATTTTTTTCGCATACCTCCCTGAAATGGTTGTAGTGCTAGACCTGGAGACATTAATTGTCCTGCGCTTAAATCACCCCATCCGTTACATTATGCTATGTTGTTTTATATTGTCTTATGTTATTATAACATAACTAATAACTCGAGCTCCTGTCAAGGATCATTTTTCTCTATCATTTTTCTTGAGAGAGCTGAGGTTTTGTTAATAAGAGGTTTTATAAAACTTTAATGGAATTCGTTAATGAATATCGCGATATGTAAAAGGGTGAGAGCGCTTGATCAATAGAAAAAGTCATATACCTATGTATCTGCAGATAGCAAAGCATTTGGAAAATCTCATCGAGAAAGGTAACCTTAAGCCAGGTGACAATATAGGCACGGCAAAAGATCTGGTAGAACGGTACAGCGTAAGCAGGGTTACTGTTATGAAAGCGACCAAAGCTTTGGCGGAAAAGGGTCTACTTATATCCCGCCAGGGCAAAGGAACTTTCGTCTCTTTAGCCAACGAAATTAAGGATGCCCCTGTAAATGGTATATCCGATAAGGGCGATAAAAACTCGCAATTGGATGATTGCATAAGCAGCGATCTCTATGTTAGCGAGATTAAACCGCTGCTTGATCACGAAAAGATTGAGGCTCAATATGTAATACAGTTCCCTATTTTTCTGCCCTTCCTTATACCCTTTCCGGAAAATCACCTTGTAAAAACCAAACACCGGAAAAACCCAATATTTTTCCGTTTTTCCAACAGGCTTTCCAGCACTGCTCTTTCGGGAGGCCTTCCTTACGGTGAGCCTGTTAAAATATCTCATTTTGCATCATTGGTTGAAATGTATTATATGGAAAACAAAAATATAAAGGTGCCTCCTGATGATCATTATCTAAACATTATTTTTGATGAATTGATCGAGGCGCTAAACTTAATCATCGCTTCTTACACCATATACAGTCGCGATATTAAAGTATATAGAATAACACGTGCCGACCTCGAAGTAAGCTGTATTTACAAAGTTATTAAGGCAAGCGAATGGAAAACTGTTTCCAGCGATATGTTTTTAATAAGCAAAAATATACCATACAATAAAATGCAATTGACAAGCGAAGCCTGTGAACAGATTAATAACTACTTGCACTCCCTGCAAAATGACAAAAATCCCTTTCTTTTTTCTAAAGAGATAATGCTGTACGCATCGAGGTATTTTGAAAGAAGACACTATATAGAAGCGGTGATATTTGCACAGATAGGAGTTGAATCCTTTATAAAGAACGTTTATTTATTGTTGTCGAAGAGTGAAGGAAAGCACGTTGACACGAGCAAACCCATTAACCTGTTCAACATAATGTTTGAAGGGCTGAAACCGTATTTTGATTTGAGCATTTCGAAGGATGATCCAACAAACGCTTTTACTGAATGGTATAAATGCACCTATGGGCTACTGCAGAATACTGTTCGTACCGGCTATCCCCCAAATATTATTGAAGCCGATACAGCAATAGTGAAGGCACATAAATTAATCACCTATATAAAGACCTTGATTGAAGCAAAGAAAAATAAGTATGCCCATTTGTACAGACTGGTGAACGATTAGAACACCCTGTTCACTTATCCTCCAATCCGGCCTAAAGTCAGCCTCCTGCACACCCCGGACAGGGATCCGGTTTTTCCCCTGTATTTACAAAATGCATAAACCTCTTCAAAAAGAGAACTTCATCATCTTTATCTTTACAGGCGCGGGTAAATTCTACGATCCTCAGGATCCGCTCCCTGGTTTGCGGGGAGAGATAGTGCTCTATCTGGCAGGCATCTTTTTCCGCCAATTGGGGTTCCAGTCCGAGCACCTCGCTCAAAAAAGCATAAAGCAGCCTGTGCCTTTTGTAGACATCCCGGCCTATTCTTTCGCCCTTTTTGGTAAGCTCAATATGGCCGTATCTCTCCTGCTCCACCAGCCCTTTTTCTGATAGAGAGCGGATAGCCGCAACAACAGAAGGCATCTTTACATCCAAAGCCTGGGCCACATCTTTTACCCTGGGCACTTTATTCTTCAGTTGGATCACATAGAGGCTCTCCAGGTAATCTTCCTCTGATTGGGTGTATCTGTTCATTTCCATTATTTGCACTCCCCCATTCCTGTTATGCCCATCTACCGGGAGCAATAGATCCTCTTGGCTATCGCCCGGCATGGTCTTATTCCAGAAATGCGCTGCCCTTATCCGATATTTTGTAGACCTTTACGATTTCTTTGCTGCAATTCCGGGCAAAAGGGCAGTTGGCACAGGAGGTCGCGCAATCGGCGCCCTTCTCCTCCTCAACAAGATAGCCCATGCGCAATAGTTGAGCGATCCCGTCGTCTACTACTCCCTCCACAACACCCAGTTCTTTCGCCAACCGGGATCGGGAAATGTAGCCGTCCCTGTTGATACTTTTTAAAATACCTTTCAGCACTGCTCTCACCTTCCAACTTAATTAAATCCCAGCAAGGAGCCCACCTGAAATATGGCAACGGCAGCCGCCCAGCCTATGGCAAAGGTGTAGAGCGCCATAAAAAGGGGCCACCATAATGAGTTGGTCTCTTTTCTGACGATGCTTAATGTGGCGATACAAGGTGTATAGAGTAAAGTCATCACCATATAGGACAACGCCGCCAGCGAGGTAAACTGCAGCTTCAGGGTATCAACCAACATGGCTCCCTCTTCGACATATTGCCCGGCATAGAGCATCCCCAGGGTGCCTACA
>CAZQXY010000166.1:1838-4688 GCA_964597455.1 uncultured Desulfovibrionaceae bacterium | reverse complement strand
GAGCTACGGGGATGGCCAGTGGCATAGCCGGGCTTAAGGGCAGCGACGCGTCTGACTGGCTGGGACATGCCTCCGGTATTGCCGGTATTGGCGGATCTTTAACCGGCATGGCTAAAGGTATTTGCCAGCGTAGGAGCTACGGGAAGCTGGCCGAAAGGCAAGAGACCGAAGACAGCAAAAGAAAAATGTCCCACCGGTACATAAACTCAAGAGAAAAATACAAACAAATGAAAGAGGCATACAACAAGGGCGACGAGAGTGCACGCTCTAAAGAAAATAGAATGGAAATGCTCAAGCAGAGACACGACCACAAGCGCTCCAAGGACTTTATGGAGGCCATGGACTCTGCTCGGGAGCATGCGAAAATCAAGTCGGAGGCGGGAGGCAGCGGCATTTTATCGGGGTCACTCGGTGCCCTGGGCGGCGGGATAGGTCTGGCAGGCTCCTTCGCCAAGCAGTTTGGAGGCTTTGGAGGAAAGATCGCCGGTGCGGTTCTGGGCGGAATAAGCAGCGCTATAAATTTCAGCACCAAAGGCGTGGATTCTCTTGCCGGACGCAAGGAGAAGGCTGCCGGGAAGGCTGCGAATGATACGAAAGGCAAAGAATACATTGAAAAAAAGGTTGCCAGCCTTTTGAAAAAGCCGGATGCCCAGGCGGACCACATTACCGAAGATGAGGCAAAACTGATCGTTGCCAAACGGCTGGGAGTAGATAACCCTTCCGATTATTCGGAGATCTACAAGAAGTTGGCAGAGCGGCGCGCAGACCGCATTCTTAACAAAGAAGAAGGCTACCAGGAGGTCCTGGACGCCATGGGCCTTACGGAAGACGCAGACAAGGCCACCATCCTCGAAGCCTTGGGCGTTTCTTGAAATTAGATCGATTACCAGGTTCTGATGATTTACACCTGCCACAGCCTTGGACAAGCTTTTTTCCGTTGGGCTAAGATTGGGCAAAGGTATTGATTGTATGTTAGAAGGGATAGAATGGGCAATATTGACGCAATGCCTCTCCAGGATTTCCCCAAAACATTTGCGAATTCACTATTACGCAAAGGACTACTGGATAAAATAGAAAATATCTCCACGGGCTCAGTGCTGGTTTGTTCCATGGCAGGATACGGAAAGTCTACCCTCTTAAATCAGCTGGCTTTACGAGCGCAACATGCGGTTGTGTGCATACTCGGTCACAGCGATAATGATCTGCATTTCTTTTTAATGCACCTTTCGGAAGCTATTCATCGGTCTGCATCCCAATTGGAAATCACGAATACGGATCATACATATACAATGTTATTGCACATTTGTCAGGCGGCCTTGGAAAACAGGATGACACTTATTTTCGACAACTGTCAGGTTGTTACTGATGAGGAGGTCTGCAAAGCCCTGCAATTCCTCATGTCGGCGGCGGAAAACGGCTTCAGGGTGGTTATGGGTTCTAGAAAAACCCCCGATTTTGCGGCCAGGTTTATTCTGGAGGAGCGCTGCCAGCTGTTGCGGCGCGAAGACCTGGCCTTATCTGAAAGCGAAGTGGGCGAATTAGTGAAAATGCACACGAAAAGCCTGCAGCTTGCCAAATATTTGCACGCTTTCACCGGAGGCTGGGCGGCAGGTGTCATGTTTTGCCTTCGCGGAAAAAAATCCTTTACAGAAGAATCGCCTGCCTGGGAGGACATAGTTGATCGCGGGCTGATCAAGAAGTACTTATCTTTTGAGATACTCTCCGACCTTCCCCATAGTGTGGTACAGTTTGCACAGCGTACCTCAATTATTGATTCCCTGAGCGTTGATATCTGTGATACCATTCTGGAAACGGGCGACTCGCGGGAGTGCTTGAACTTTCTCGCAGAAAATGATCTATTTCTGCGAGAATGCCCTGGAGAACCAAAATCTTTTATATGGATAGATATTTTTAGAAAGACGATGTTAGATCTTCTCGCAACAACGGAAAAAACAGTGATCGCAGAAAAGACTGTTGAATACTATTTGAGGCGCAAGATGCATCTGGAAACAATCGACTTTGCCCTTAAATATGGAAAGCCGGACTTGATCTGCCGGGCTTTATCACTCTGTGGCGTAAGTTTGTTGGAGGAAGAGCGGTTTGCGCTCCTGGGTACATGTGCCCGGGTGCTTGAAAAGAGCAGCGAGAAACTGGATGCTTCCGTTTATGGGATACTGGCACAATATTACTATGTCGCCGGCGATTATGCCAAAATGGAATACAATTTCAACATGGCAGACAGCATGTTTGGCAAAGAAAACACTTTCAGCATCCAGCGCAGTCTTTATCGCGGCCTGTTAAGATATGAAACGGATCCCCCTAAATACCTGAAAACTATTAACAACGCACTTTTTTATCTGGGCGAGTATAATCTGAAACCTCCGTTCCTGCTGCCTCGTGAGCAGAAAGTTCTGGAAGGAATAAAGTCCCGCAACTTTACTGATGCAGAGACCCATGACCGGAAGCCGTTGAAGGTAAAACAATTCGGTATTTTCAAAGTTATGGTGGCGGAGGACGGATACGAGATATCATGGCGCACAAAAAAGGGCGGCGAGCTTCTGGCATATCTTATTAGCCTTAACGGTAAACCAGTTGAGCGAAGCCATCTTTTTGATATTATCTGGCCGAATGAGCTGCCCAACAACCCTGTCGCTATGCTCCACAACATGATTTACAACATCCGCAAGGAACTCAGCGCGTACAAGCTCCAGAAACTAATTCAGTATAAGAATAAGGGCTACAGCATCGACATGACCCTCGTTGATTGTGACGAGGAAATCGTGTCCCATATCTGTTCGGCGATTTCCCGCAAGGATATCGATACGCTTTTGGAAAACGAGGTAGTCCTCT
>CAZQXY010000166.1:0-1828 GCA_964597455.1 uncultured Desulfovibrionaceae bacterium | reverse complement strand
TCTGGAACACAAGGAATATTACGATAAAATGTTTGTCAGTGGTTCACTGCTGTTGGGCGACTTTTATTGTGAGAACAGGATATATGAAAAGGCCTTAGTTTTTCTGCAAAATGCTCAAAAGATCGATCTCTTTTCAGAACTGATAATGGAGAAGATTTTAAACTGCTATTCCAAGCTGGGGAAATTCGATAAGCTGCGCTTGAAATACGAGGAGTTTTGCAATATGTTGGCCTGTGAACTGGATATCCAGCCCTCCGCCGACCTGCATACGGCCTATCAGAGAAGCATGCAAAGGAAGGTTTAAACGGGGAGAAGATGGACGATACAATTCAATTCGCGAATGGAAGTGAATACCTTGATAGGCTTGTATTTCTTGCCCAATGCAGTCTTCAGTGCACCATTTTGGAACTGGGCAATGATTTGGAAAAAATGGATCTCAGGGCCACCCCTGGGCGGGAAGAGATTCGTACAGGTTTTGAAAAAGCTTATGCTGCTGCGGGAAATGGCCTGCAAAATGGCGTTTTTATGCCCCTTGAGTACTTGTTTTGGCTTTTTGACTGCGATTCTTTTGAGCGATATGCGGTGGTTATTACCCTGCTTTCTCAAGTTTTTCCGGAAACAGCAGCTGATTTTGCCTTGATTCATGACGATAACCGCATGGATTCGGCGACTCCCTTTGCATTATGCCGCACTTTCGAAGAGCGTGGGGGATTCGCGCAGAAATATGCATATTTTGCAAAGGGTTCAAAGCTGTTAAAATATTTCTTTGCGGTAGATGAAGTAAATGCCTCATCAAGGCTTACCCTCGATACGCGTGTTCTGGAATTTATCCTCGGTGTCAGAGTAAAGGAATCCTGCTATGCTCCCGTCGCGACTCTGTGGAGCGGTGATGAGCAATTATTCGCCGATGAAGAGACCGCCGGCCGGCTTGCAGCCTATATCCGGAATTGCGAAGATTTTGGCATACACACGGTATTTAATCTCTTCGGTGAAAAGGGTGCCGGGCGAAAGAGCGCCGTCAAGCATATCGCAAGGGAAAACGGACTTAACCTCATGTTCATTGACCCTCTTTTCCTTGTTAACGACAGAGATCCCTTTGTTTTAACCGATAAAATCATCCGGGAATGCCTGATATTTCAGGCAGTGCCCGTGGTTGTGAACTTCCCCGAGGATATGCCTGCGGTCAGCAGAGCCGTTTTTTCCCATCTTCTTGAGGCGGTGATCGATGCCTTTGATTATTCTTTCGCAGTTACAGAGCAACGAATTTTACCCGATCACCTGAAGGACGGCGTTTTACTTATTGCCAAAGAACTCGGCAACCTGTCACTGGAGGCCTCTGCGAAGCTTTGGGAGAACGAGAGCCAAAAATACACTGTTGACAAAAGTGTCAGCTTTTACGAACTCGCGGGTGAATTTATTCTTACTCCCGGCAATATCAAGGGCGCTTTTCGCGCGGCTTCAGCCATTGCCGACCTGGAAGGCAACGGGAGCATCACTTTATCCCAGTTGAAGCGGGGTTGTTACAACACGCTTCCGTTTACAATGAGCAGCAAAGCCGCCAGGTTGAATCCCATATATACATGGGATGATTTGGTGTTGCCCCAATATCAGAAAAACTTATTGATGACTGCCTGCAATCAAGTGCGCTACAAGTATTTCGTCTATCAAAAATGGGGTTTTCAAGACAAAATGTCTTATGGAAAGAACGTTTCCATGTTGTTCACAGGCCCTCCCGGTACAGGCAAGACCATGGCGGCCCAGGTGGTATCCAATGAGCTCGGGCTTGACGTATACAAGATTGAACTGGCAACCGTTGTCAGCAAGTATG
>CAZQXY010000165.1:0-4689 GCA_964597455.1 uncultured Desulfovibrionaceae bacterium | reverse complement strand
GACAAGTATTAGACGGTAACGGCGCAGCGGCGCTGGGGGCCAAACTATCCCGGGTGCAGGTCATATCCGCCTACCCGGTAACCCCGCAGAGCCAGATAGCCGAAATATTATCCGAGTATGTAAAAAATAAAGAACTAAATGCCGAGTATATCCGCATCGAATCCGAGCACTCCGCTATGAGCTCAGTCGTTGGCGCCTCCTTAACAGGGGTCAGAGCCTTTACAGCAACAGCATCCGTTGGGCTGGCACTTATGCACGAAGTCCTCATGGTAGCCTCCGGCTGCAGAGCGCCGATCGTCATGCCCGTGGTCAACCGCTCACTGGTAGCCCCGTGGAACCTGTGGTGCGACCACTCCGACACCATGTGCGAAAGAGACTCGGGCTGGATACAACTATATGCCCAGAGCTGCCAGGAAGCCTTGGACCTGGTAATCATGGCCTACCGCATAGCCGAAGATATCAGGATCCTCTTACCCGCGATGGTCTGTATAGACGGATTTTTCCTCTCCCATATCAGTGAGACCGTCCTTGTTCCGGAGCAGGAAAAGGTCGACAGCTACCTGCCGCCTTTCCAAGCTCACAACCTCTTCCTCGATGTAGATAACCCCATGGTAATCAATAACCTTACTCCACCGGTCAGGTTCAGCAAAATCAGATACCAGCAAAACGAAGCCTTTGACCGTGTTCCGGAAGTCTTTAACGAAGCTGCGGCAGCGTTTGCAGAGGCCTTTGGCCGCAAATACGATTTAATCGAAAGTTATAAATGCGAAGATGCCGAAACAGTAATTATTGCCATGGGCTCGATGACCGGAACAGCCAAAGCCGCCGTTGACGCACTGCGCGAGCAGGGCAGGAAAATAGGATTGTTAAGGATACTATGCTTCCGTCCCTTCCCGGAGAAGCAGCTTAAAGAGGCCTTAAACGGCGTAAAGGCCGTAGCAGTGGTTGACAGAAGCGTCAGCCTGGGCACAGGAAAAGGCCAGGTAGCCACAGAGATCGGCGCGCTTTTAAATACCATGCCCGCTGCCCCGGCCCTGCTGAGCTTTGTTACGGGACTTGGCGGCATCGACGTTACCAGCGCTCACTTCTACAGGGTAGCAGATATGTTAGCCCAAATTGACAGCATTGATAGGACAAGCGCGATCTGGCTGGATGAAGAAATGGAAGGAGCAAAGAAGAATGCCTAAATTCTGGGAAAAGGAAGAAATTCTCCAGCATGGCGTTTCTACCTGCGGAGGATGTGGAATGGAGTTAGTGGGACGGACGATCCTGAAAGTCGTCGGTCGAAAAGCGATAATCGTCATACCGCCGGGTTGTGCAGCTTTGTTAGTTGGTTATGACCTGGGAACAGGGTTAAAGATCCCGGGCTTTCAATGCAACCTGGAAGCCACCGCAGCATACCTTTCAGGCATCCGCGCCGGGCTGAACGCCCAGGGTAAAAAAGATGTCCATTTAATCGGGTTTGCCGGTGACGGCGCCACCGTGGATATCGGCCTGCAAGCCCTCTCCGGAGCCGCAGAAAGAGGAGAAAAAATAATCTACATCTGTTACGACAACGAAGCCTACATGAACACAGGAATCCAGGGCAGCGGCTCAACCCCCACGGGGGCATGGACCACCACCACCCCGGGAGGCAACAAAGGCAAAGTAAAAGATATGCCGCGCATCCTCGAAGCGCATGGCATTCCCTATATAGCGACCGCGTCCGCCGGCTATATACCGGACCTGGTCAAAAAAGTAGAAACAGCCATGACCATTGACGGGACATGCTTTATCCATGTCCACGCGCCCTGCAATGCAGGCTGGGGTTTCAAGACCAAAGACTTGATCAATATTTCCCGGCTGGCGGTAGAGACGGGCCTGTGGAGCCTTTACGAAATAAAAGACGGTGAGAAAAGGATCACGCGCAGCATTAAGGAGCGCAAGCCTGTCACCGACTATCTGAAAAGGCAGAAGCGGTTTGCCAGGTTAACAGATAAAGAAATTGCGGCTATCCAGGAAAAAGTGGATAAGCAGTTTGAAACCGCCTGATAGCAATAAAAATTATCAGGCTCCCTGAAAGGGATGAAAGAAATGCATAAGATTGGAATAATCGGCGCGGCAGGAATTGTTGGTTCTGCAGTTGCCTATACGCTTTTAGAGCGTTCGCTGGCTGAAGAGCTGGTTTTGAGTGATGTGAATACAAATGCGCTTAAAAGCCATGTTCTGGATTTACAATTCAGCGGGGTATTTCATCCAAATTGCAGCGTTCGCGCGGGGAGTTATGCGGAGATGAAGGACAGCGATCTGATCATTATCTGCGCATCCGTATCCCCGTTTTCTTCCTCTGTAAAAAGCAGGCTTGATTATCTCGAGATCAACCAGTTAATCATGGACGATATAGTTTCAAACCTCACCGCCCTTAATTATGAAGGGATGATCATTACAGCCAGCAATCCGGCGGATGTTTTAAACTATGCGGTTTATTACAAAAGCAAGTGGCCTCGTGAGCGGATAATGGGCTATAGCTGGAACGATACTGTGAGGCTGCAATATTATACGGCTATGGAAACGGGTGTTCCATTAGAAGATGTAGAAGATGCTCTCAGTGTAGGGGAACATGGAGAACAACAATTACCCTTATTTCCTAATATAAGGATCAAAGAAAAAGGTATGCTGAATGGAGGTGAGATATGCAATATCAAGAAAAGGATGGATAATTTTTTTGTAGAATACCGCGCTTTAGGTGTTGGGAGAACAATCGGATGGACATCCGCCCAGGGTATAGCGGGGATGGTCGGCGCTCTTGATTCTGATACGCCGACAAGGATCCCGTGTTCAGCAATCCTGGACGGCGAGTTTGGCTTGAATAACTTAAGTATCGGAGTGTTTGCTGAGGTTAACTGTAAAGGGGTTCTCAGAGTAGTAGAAGAGGCGCTTTCCGAAGAGGACAAAAAAAGGCTGGTTTTTGTTGCTGAAAAATTAGAACCTTTTATGAGAAAAATTGAAAGAAAGGATTAAACCGGCCGCGAAATTAGCAGTACCGTTTCAAATAAAAAACAGGGGGTAACAGTGATGAAGGTACTTAAATTGAAAAAAATAGCAACAATGTTCATCTTACTGATGTTGTTAACCGGTGTAGTAATAGGCACTTTTGGTTGTGGCGGCGGAGAAGGCAGCGGTGACACAAACGGTGCTGCCAATAGCGGTGGGGAAGCTGGGGAAGGCTCCGGGGAAAGCCAGGGAACCCAAATAATTCCCTTTTACACCCCTTCTGCGGGTGGGACGATGTATATTGTAGGCGCCGGTATAGCGGATCTAGTTACCAGGAATATTCCCGGCTACTCGATGAACGCAGAAGCTTCTGGCGGAAGTATCCCTTCCATAACGTTTATTAACGAGCAGGTTGCGCAGGGAAAAGGCGCCATGACCGCCCTTCCTTCAATCAATGCGGCCCAGGCTTATAACGGGGATGCGCCTTTTGAAGATATAAAAGCTCCAAACCTGCGGGGTGTGAACTTTGTTTATGGTTCCGAAATAAACCTGGTAGTCCCTGCGGACTCCCCGATAGAGTCAATTTATGATATTAAAGGGCACCGTATTTCCTTGAACGCGCCGGGCAGCGGGGTGGCGATCATCAGTGAGGAGATTGTCAATGCTCACGATATGACAGTTGAAGATTTCGATGCCCTGTGGTTAAGCTCGACGGAGATTGTTTCCGGTATTCAGGACGGCAGTATTGACGGTGGATTTATCGGTGCATCGGTCCCCGTGCCTGCCATAACCGAGCTGAGTACTTCAACAGATATACGTATTATATCCCTGGATCCTGAGGTTGTGGAGAAAACAGTCGGTGAAAGGCCTTATTACTACGAAGCCGTAATTCCCGGGGGAACATACAAGGGCGTTGATGAAGACGTAATTACCATGGGTTACGGGGTGGTTTCGGTAGCTCCGGAGGAGATGAGCGAAGACTTTATCTACGACTTCTTGACGGCAATTTATGATCATAAACAAGAATTGGAAGAAATCCATCCGATTACCAAGCAGATGACCCTGGAAGACGGTTTTAAAACGATCAGTATTCCCTTGCATCCGGGAGCTGAAAAGTACTTCAAGGAAAAAGGCGTGATACAGTAAATCAGGAAACCAGAATAAATCCGGGTTCCGGTTTTACCGGAACCCGGAAAAATTACGCTGGGGGGTATTCCGTTGAGACTACGGCGTATTGCCATAGTGTGTATCGGTATTATATTTAGTTTGTTTCAGTTATATGCTGCCGGTTACCGGCCCTTGCCTGCGATGCAGTTTCGTTCAGTCCATTTGAGCATGGGCCTTATGCTTGTATTTTTGTTGCATTCACTGATCAATGAAGAAAAATATAAGTCCAAACTCCTGCAGAAGACAGGAAAGGCTTTCGACTTGTTGTGTGTAGCGTTGTCGGCTTTTGTGGGAATATATATCTATATTAATTATATGGATATCGCCATGCGCCGCGGCTCGGCGACTTCCCTCGATGTTATTGTAGCCGTGGTGGCGGTGATCCTGGTTGTGGAAGCGACCAGGCGCGTGAGCGGCTTGCCGCTTCCTATATTAGGGGTATTTTTTCTGTTATATGTCTGGTTTGGCAAGTACCTGCCGGTATTATTCGGGCATGCGGGTTACAGCTTGAAGCGGGCCGCAGAACATATGTACTTAGGGACAGAAGGG
>CAZQXY010000164.1:0-4692 GCA_964597455.1 uncultured Desulfovibrionaceae bacterium | reverse complement strand
CGCGATGATAATTTTTTATGCATTCCGCCGCTTTATCATACCGGCGCCAAGATGCACTGGTTTGGAAGTTTGCTGTCGGGGAGCAAAGCAGTATTATTGCGCGGGATTAAGCCGGATTGGATACTCAGAACGGTCTCGGAAGAAAAAATTACCATTGTATGGCTTTTGGTCCCCTGGGCGCAGGATATTCTGGATGCCATTGAAAGAGGAGAGGTGAGGCTGGAAGACTATGACCTTTCGCAATGGAGAATGATGCATATCGGTGCGCAGCCGGTTCCGCCCAGTTTGATTCACCGTTGGAAAAAACTTTTTCCCAACCATCTTTATGATACGAACTATGGTCTTAGCGAATCTATCGGTCCCGGTTGTGTCCATCTGGGTATCGAGAATATCCATAAAGTTGGGGCTATCGGAATACCGGGTTACAAATGGGAAGTTAAAATAATCGATGAAAACGGGCGCCCTGTAACACGGGGGCAGGTTGGGGAGCTGGCCGTCAAGGGTCCGGGCGTGATGAAATGCTACTATAACGATCCGAAGGCAACTGCAGAGACAATTAAAGATGGCTGGTTATTGACAGGGGATATGGCGCGCATGGATGAAGATGGTTTTATTTATCTGGTTGACCGGAAAAAAGATGTCATTATCAGCGGCGGGGAGAACCTGTATCCGGTACAGATTGAGGATTTTCTGCGCGAGCATGAAGCGATTAAGGATGTGGCCGTTATCGGTCTGCCCGACACGCGGCTGGGTGAAATAACGGCTGCTATCATAGAACTGAAACCGGGCGTCAAGTGCAGCGAAGAAGAGGTTATGGCATTCTGCGCTCCTTTGCCGCGCTACAAACGTCCGCGTAAAATTATTTTTGATCAAGTGCCGCGCAATCCCACCGGTAAAATTGAAAAACCGCGTTTGAGGGAAAAGTATGGTGTAGCAAAGCTGGTGGCGGATCAAACAGAAAATAATTTTTAGGGCCGGTTTTTGCAGTAAACTTGTTAAACTTGCGTAATTAAAGCGTAGCAAGCGCCAGGTGATTTAAAGCCTGGCGTTTTTTTAGTCCATTACAGGCCTAAGGGAAACAACCTGCTCCAGGAAAACACCATTACAGTATCTCAATAATAAGCCGGGTGCCTTTCTAAAGTATTAAAATAGTATTCTCTTTGTATGCCAGGAAATACTATCACTGAGAGGTGATAGTATGTTTTCTTATAATAAAAAAATTATCTTGATCATAATCCTTTTCCTTGTAATGTCCATTACCGGATGCGGCGGATTTCCGGGATGCAGCACTACCGAAGAAAAATCTAATAAAAATAACCAGGGAAAAGAAGAAATGCCGAAAGAAATAACAGAAATGGAAACATCCGTGTTAAAAATAATGCATCAGGCTGATTTAATACCTCTGGTGGAGTTAATATCCCGGCAGCCAGGCGGTGAGGCCGGGGAGCAGGAAGGCGGCGAAGGCGGGGGGCAGGAATCCAGTGCAGGAGGAAAACAAGAATCTGGCGGGGGAGGGGAACAAGAAGCCGGTGGGGGTGGAGAGCAAGGGCAAAGGCAGGATCTGAAGCTTACTTTTGAAAAAACCATCTTGGGTGAAGTATTAAAAAGAGAAATGGAAGCCGAAGATGGTGATAATGAAGAAAGCAAGAAAATTCCAGGAAATACTGAGGAAATCTGGGACAATATAAAAACAACCGTAATAGGTTTACACGATCAATGGAATAAATTGGAACCGATGGTTACTCAAGAAGATATACCTTCGGATACAGTTAATTCTTTTGAAGACGTTCTGGAAAGTTTGACGGTGGCAATTACGGAGCAAAATTATTTTAACACCCTGTCCTTAGCGAATGAGCTTACCATGCATTTATCAAAAATATCCGCCCCTTTTGCACAAAATGCTGTTCCCGCGGTCAATGAGCACAGATACCACGTCAGAAATATTTTACTTAGTGCCGCGAATAATAACTATGCAGAAGCACGGGGAAGCTTAAATTATATGAAAGAACATAGCCAGGCCGTAACAAGTTCTTTAGAGGAAAGAGAAAAAAAATCTGATATCCTGAACATCTCCATAGATAATCTGGGGGGGGCGCTGGACGAGCGGAACCTCGGGCTGATTAACATTAAAGCGGCTATTGTCATGGAGGAATTAGTGCAGATAAAAGAGGAATTGAAAAATAGTGCGCAGGGTTGATGCAGTTGATTATAGCCGGCCGTGGTCAGGCTTGATCCCGGTAGTAAAACAGGGCGGCGATGAAGATAAAACCGCCTATGCCGGCCACCGGATAGACTGTTGCCACTATTCGCGAAAATCCTAACTGTCCGGCAAGGAAGGAGCAGGCAGCAACAATTATCGTGAACGGTTTGAACCAGCGGCTATTTTCGGGGACCACGCGGGCAACAAAGCCGTAGAGGCTGCTGATTGCTGTTGTGTACACTTCGGAAATTAGGGCAAGTGTGTAAAGAAGCCTGATCGTGGGGGATACTTTTCCGGCAACGACCAGCATCGGTATTTCAAAGCCGATAATCCCTGGGGCTGCGGCAAGTATAGTAAGCAAGATTACCAGGGCGGATACTCCCAGCCCCAATGCCCCTAAAAAAGCCCCTTTTTTCAGTGATTGGGGCTCAGCTGAAGTGCCCATGGCCACCAGGATGGGTACAGATAAAGTAAGGTTATAGGAGACATAAGCAAGCCCGGAGAGGTGCCAGCGGGGCAGCGCTGCACTCGCCGGGGAAGACCATGTTAAATCCAGATTGCCGGATAAAATTATGCAAAGGCCGACCCCTAACACAGCGATAATTAAGAAGGGAACCAATATACTGATGGCATCGATTACCCTGCCCAGGCCTGAGGCTACTGTAATTCCGGACAGCCCCGCCATGATTGCCAGGCCTAGATATAAGGGCAAACCGAATTCCTGTTCAAAGACAGCGCCGGTGCCGGCAACCATGGCCACCAGAATACCGAATAAAAAGAAAGTGATCACAAAATTAATCAGCGGTCCGAGGTGACGGCCGCCAACAGTGTCAATAACCTGCTTGTAAGAGTTTTTTCCGGTGCGATAAGCGATAAACATAACCTTCATTCCCAAAAAACCAAAAAGACCTGTTGCCAGGGCCAGACCGGCAATTCCCCACAGGCCAAAATAACCAAAAAACTGGAGTATTTCCTGCCCGGAAGCAAAACCCGCGCCAATAACAGCGCCGATATAAACTGCGCCTATCTTTAAAGCGGATATAGATTTTTTTGGCTTTACTGTGCTTGTTGTCATATACTATCTATGTGATTGACGATGCAGGAATATTCCAAATCATATAAGTGTTTTAATGCCAAAAAACATAATACTTTATTAGAATATTGTGCCGTAAAGGGGCTATAATTGTGGGTTTTTCGGTAGGTTTTTCCTGATTTCCAGGCAGGGATTTTTGGTTACATGTCGAAAATATATAATATAAATATTAAACATATTTTGAAATAAAATGGAAGGGGTAGAAAGATGAGCTGTAACGGTAAGGATGGTCTTTTAAAAAGTTTAGGGTTAACCAGCACTTCCGGGGTGAATTATAACCTGCCTGTAGCTAAGCTCGTAGAAATAGCATTGGCTCGCCATGAAGGGATACTGACCTCCGACGGGGCCTTAAGAGTCGAAACCGGAAAGTACACCGGACGTTCCCCTGACGATAAATATATAGTAAAGGACGGGGAGCTCACCAGACGAATCTGGTGGGGTGAGATCAACAAACCAGTAAACGAGGAGAGCTTCCAAAATCTATACAATCGCCTTACTGCTTACCTGCAAAACCGCGAGCTTTTTGTTTTCGACGGTTTTGCCTGTGCCGATACTAACTATCGCTACCCCATCAGGTTTATCAACGAGCTGGCCTGGCAAAATATTTTTGAGCAGCAACTTTTCATTACAATGGAGCCTGGTCAGCAAACAGAATTTAAACCTTTTATTACAGTTATAGTAGCTCCAACATTCAAGGCAGACCCCAATTTAGATCATACAAACTCTGAAGCTTTCATTATTATTGATTTCTACCGGAGGATGATCCTAATCGGAGGAACGCACTACGCCGGTGAAATCAAGAAATCGGTTTTTTCCGCGCTGAATTACCTGTTGCCGCAAAGGGATGTACTGCCCATGCACTGCTCGGCCAATATGGGGAAAGAAGGCGATGTAGCCCTTTTCTTCGGTCTCTCCGGAACCGGCAAGACCACTCTCTCTGCAGATCCCGAGCGTTTTTTGATTGGCGATGATGAGCACGGCTGGTCACCGGATGGCATTTTTAACCTGGAAGGTGGCTGCTACGCCAAATGTATCAACCTGTCCCAGGAGCATGAACCCCAGATTTGGGATGCCATTCGCTTTGGCTGTGTGCTGGAGAATGTTGGCGTTGATCCTTGCAACTTAGAAACTGACTTTAATGATAACAGCCTTACAGAAAATACCCGGGCTGCCTATCCCGTTGAATATATTCCCGGTGCTTTAATTCCGGGGGTGGCCGGCCATCCCAACGTTATTATCTTTCTTACTGCGGATGCTTTTGGGGTCATGCCTCCTGTGGCCAAATTAACCGGGGAGCAGATTATGTATCATTTCCTGCAGGGCTATACCAGCAAACTGGCCGGAACAGAAAGAGGGATTACCGAGCCGGCAGCCACATTTTCCTCCTGTTTTGGAGCCC
>CAZQXY010000163.1:0-4701 GCA_964597455.1 uncultured Desulfovibrionaceae bacterium | reverse complement strand
ACTGGTGGAGCGGGGGGAAGAAAATGCGGCTCTAGATTTAAAACCAAAGGCTAGGGTTTTTAGCGCAGATTCTGATCAAGAAATAAAGCAAATGATTCATGTTGAAAAACTTTGCGAGGGGGATCAGGTTTATCTTTACCCTTCCACTTTTGACTTTGAATATTTGGATAGTGCCGGCACCCGTTTTGAAATAGTCTATGAGCGGAGAAAACGGAAATCTCCGGATAGGGCACAGCGTGCTTATTTGTTGGAACAGATTGACGAACTGGATAGGATCTGGGGTGTTCTAAAAACTGGGGTTCTGAAACGCAATCAGATATATGCGCTGCGCGATGCCATAAATAGCAAAAGATATGAATGGGAGCAACCGTTTAATAGGCCCGATGAGACTTTTAAACGGTTTTGCCGGGATATGCTTGTTACTGCCGCCTGGAATAAGGTGGCGCTGGAAGAACAGGAGAAAAAGGTTTTTCCTTGGGAAAAAGACGGGCATGAAACATTTTTTGATCAGTGGGCAGATTATGCTACGCGTGGTTTGTTTGAAGATGTGGTTGAGTTGTTCTTACAAATCATGAAGGATAAATTAGAGTAAAAGGGGGAGAGATCGTGAGCAGTACACTGAAAGTAAAGCGTTCTTTATTTATGACTCTTGATCCTGTGCATATCGGAACCGGCGGCTACCGCCTGGGGCGGGTTGACGCTGCTATCGCCCGTGAGCCGGGTACGAAATTGCCAAAAATACCGGGGACAAGCCTCCATGGGGCGGCCAGACATTATGCTGCCTATCGCTATAATAAACTCCGATGTGCCGGGCAAGGTGGCGAGGGTGGAGGACACTGTGGACTGGATAGTTGCCCAATTTGCTATACCTTTGGTTTTGCTAAGGGTTCGGATGCTCAAGGTTATGCAGGAGTCGTAAATATAAGCGATGCCAGGATCTTATTTTTCCCGGTTAGCTCCATGCAGGGTCCTGTTTGGGTTAGCACCCTGGAGATTTTACAAGAGGCAGGCATTGGATGTAAAAATAACAACTGGCCGGATGATGCTGAGGCTTGGACTACCATGAAAGGTAAAATGGGCTCAGGAAATACAGATTCTATCAATCTGGGTTGGCTAATGTTGGGCTGCAAGGCAGGGTTGGAGCTTGATTGTAAAGAATTGGGGGAGGATAAAGAATTTAGGGCCATTAACGAGCGTGTGGTTCTGGTCAGGGAGTATCTTTTTTCACGCATAGTCAATAGCAATCTGGAAGTGCGCACTTCGGTTAGCATTGATCCGCAAACGGGTGCGGCCGAGGAGAGAGCATTATTTACCTATGAGGCTATCCCCCGGGCTACGTTCCTCTGGACGGACATCATTGTGGATGATTACCGGGGTGGAAAGCTGTGGCAAAACGGGGGCATTAAATGGTGTTGCCATATTGAACAAAACAAGAACGGCAACGAGACAATATACTATGATAATGATCAAAGGGCTGGAGCTTTATACCCAAACAAAAATAAGGCTGATAACTCCGGGGATTCATCGAAAGCCTGGAAAAATGCTGTAGATGTCGTTACCGCGGGACTGGAATGGTGTGAGCATCTGGGTATTGGCGGCATGGGCACGCGTGGTTTTGGACGGCTGCGTAAATTAACTGGTTGGGGGGTCTCAATATGAGGGTAATTGTTAACCTTGACCAAAAAGCAGCCCAATGCGCGCAAAAAATTGTTGAACAAGGAAAAGATAAAAAACTTGAAAACCTGATAACCAAGGCTCTGGGGGTATTGCAGGAGCAGGGTGTATACGCGTTACTGCTGTTTTTGTTTTCTGAAAACAGCAAAGTAACGAATACTATTTCTAATAATCTTAACGGATTATTAAATGAAGTTGGACTAAAAGACAAGGACGGAAAGGTACTAATTCTGGATAATAAGAGGGATAGCAAGTACGTTCTCGAATTTTACAGCGAAAATACCCTGGATAATCTTGATAACTTGTTTTTGGTAAGGGATATCTACGAACAGACTTTAATCTATGCCCGCTATGGAGCAAAGGCCTGGAGCAAGGCAGAAACAATGAAGGGCAAGAAAGCAGATTCTTCGGCAGGCAGTGATAAGGCAAGAGAGGGGCGGGAAAATGGGAAACAACAAATGGACGGCCTACCGGTTGACGTTTAAGCTACTTTCTCCTATGCACATCGGTTGGCGCAAAGTGGGGAATCTCCAACAAACAAGGCCCTACGTTCCTTCCCGCACTTTTTGGGGAGCACTGACGGCACGCCTGGCTAGGGATGCTGGGGCGGTAAGGGATGAAACACTCTACCATAAGATTGGAAAAAAGATTGAGGATGATCTGCGGTTTTCCTATTTTTATATAACGGATCAAATTGAAATGGATTTATCTTGTTCGTCTGTCTCGAATGGCTGGCCCTGGAAAGAAAAAGGAAATAAAAAAGATGTCCCGGGTTCCTTTGATTGGAAATATATAAATAGCTTTGCGGGTAGCCCCATTACTGAACAGCGGGTTACTGAAGAGGGTGGGTTGCATGAAACGGAGTACATCATGCCGTTTACACGTGAGGGTAAAAGGGTGTGCCTGGTTGGCCTGGCATTTGAACGGGGGAAGGCCAGTGCAGATATAAAAAATTGGAAAGAGGCAATAGCCCATATCCAATTAGGCGGGGAGCGAAGTTACGGCTGGGGGAAAGTTGCCTTAGCGGGAAAAATTGTTGAAACAAATAAGCTGTTTGGTGCCGCACTGGATCTGGGTAAAGATGATCCTATGATAGTTATACCGGCGGGCGGTTTTGTTACCTCCCATGTTGGACTTGATGAAACGGTAAATCTCGAAGGTTTTGCGGGGCCGGTTGAAATGCTGGCTGGCCGCCTTACTGCTCAAGCTGCGAGGCATGGCCGCAATTTTGCACCTCTTTTGCCCTGTTGGGCACCGGGAACGGTGCTTGCTAAAGAAAAAAAGTTTTCCATTTATAGCAAAGGCATTTGGGGGAAATCAAAATGATAATATTTTTGATGATGCGTTGATTTGGTCTTAGCAGCCGATAAGAAATCCATAGGCTGGAAATTAATAATTATTGCCGGAAGATTCATGGAAAATGGTTAATTATAACTGTGCCTATGCGGAATTTTGCTGGGCTTAGGGAGGAGGGAAACCGTGAAAAAATCGCTCTACATTTTTTCAGCCGGCGAGTTGAAACGTAAGGATAACACCCTGTATTTTGAAACAGAAGCTGGCAAAAGATACATACCCGTAGAAGATACGAAGGAGATATTTGCCTTCGGTGAAGTGACATTCAACAAAAGCCTCGTAGAATTTGCTTCACAAAAAGAGATTCTTATTCACTACTTTAACTATTATGGCTATTATATGGGCACATTCTACCCCAGAGAACACTTAAACTCCGGGTATATGATTTTAAAGCAAGCTGAGCATTACCAAGAGCCCGGAAAAAGAATTAAACTAGCTAGGGCATTTGTCTGGGGGGCTTATCGGAATATAAGGCAGGTCTTAAAATATTATCACAACCGCGGCCGGGAACTGGAAAAGATGATCACAACTATTGAAGAGCTTTCCCGTCCGATTGATGATTGCCATGAAATCAGCAAGTTGATGGCTATAGAAGGGCATATCCGTGAATGTTATTATAAAGCGTTTGATGTGATCACCCAGAATAAGGATTTCCGCTTTCAAGAAAGATCAAGGCGGCCGCCGAAAAACAGAATGAATGTCCTCATCAGTTTCGGTAACTCCATCTTATACACCATCGTGTTGAGTGAAATCTATAAAACGCACTTAGATCCCAGAATCGGTTTTTTACATGCGACAAATTTTCGTCGGTTCAGCCTTAATTTAGATGTGGCGGAGATATTCAAACCAATCATTATTGACCGGATCATTTTTTCTGTAGTAGATAAAAAAATGATTAGCAAGGGTGATTTTGAAAAACAGGCGGAAGGGCTTCTTTTTAAAGAAAAAGGCAAAAAAACCTTTGTAGGGGAGCTGGACAAGAAACTCGAAGCGACAATAAAACATAAAAAACTGGGCAGGAATGTTTCCTACAGAAGGCTAATCCGTCTAGAACTGTATAAAATACAGAAATATCTTATGGGAGAAGAAGAATACGAGCCGTTCATCGCCTCCTGGTAATTATAATCGCGAGTAGGCAGGGAGGTCCTTTAAATATTTGTCATCTTGGTGTATGATATAAATCAGAAAAGAGTGGCCCGAGTGCTAAAAAAATCCAGGCAATATCTTTATTGGGTTCAAAATTCGGTTCTGGAGGGAGAAATCTCAAAAAGCAATTACGCTAAACTCAAAATGGAATTAGGCGAGATAATTAATGAAGATGAAGATTCCGTCATATTTTATACGTTCAGAACGACAAAATACTCTAAAAGAGAAACCATGGGTTTAAAAAAGGGCGGGGATGAAAATATCCTATAGGAACGCTTTGAAAAATCCTGCCACGCATTCTCGTAACTTCAGTCATGTGAAGGTTTACCCGTCGATCTACAGTAATGTAAGAACCCCCGGAGATAGACGACTGCTATAAAAAGGATTAAACAGCAATAAAGACAGGCTTGCCAGCATTAACCGCTAACTCTGCGTTTTAAAAAAATAAAGGCTGTTTAAATATTTGCCCCCTTTTTATCGCAGATTTTGGTGATTTTAGCTTACCTACGAGGAATTGAAACGAACTCG
>CAZQXY010000162.1:0-4742 GCA_964597455.1 uncultured Desulfovibrionaceae bacterium | reverse complement strand
GATATAGCTTACAAAATTAACATAATACGTATTTGTAAGACGCATCATTTATAAAAGGCGACATTGTATAGATAGCAAAAAAAGGGGTATGAAATTCAGATCTGCTTGATACGAAAAACTACCCCGTAATTATAGATGCTGTATGCCCCACTCTCGGAAACTGTAATGGCAACTGTGCCTGTTCCGTTGATGACTTTACTATAAATTTTTTCTGTAGAAGCAACCATGATTCCCAACTTTAAGCTTTCTTTCCTGTTCACATTCAAGAGAAAAAGTGATGATCTTACCTTTTGCCCCTGCTGCCCCTTGTTTCAATTCCGGCTCTTTCCACTGGTTCTTCGGATTCCCCGGATATTCCCAACTCATTCTTGTGCTTCTGCAAGGT
The DNA here is from genome assembly GCA_964597455.1 of uncultured Desulfovibrionaceae bacterium. GTDB lineage: Bacteria > Bacillota > Dethiobacteria > DTU022 > UBA8154 > DUQX01. The sequence continues at coordinate 4,357 of CAZQXY010000162.1, read as the reverse complement.
ATCGAATATTTGACTATTGCTTACAGCGTCCCTATTATTTGCAGTTATTACTGAATCATCAGGAGCGCAGGACTGGTCTTTGGTGTATCAATTTATCACACGGTTTGGCACCATTTTATTCCCTGGTTTTTTAAATTATAGGATTATCGCGTTTGTTTTGTTATGAGTACAACGAACATACGGAGGCACTCATACATGCATGTAAAAGCGGGAAAAAGAAAACTTTTCGCCACAAAATAGGAATCTCGGCACTTTATTCCGTATGCATAGCCATATTTATTACAGGGATTGCTTTCATTGTTTATATGCTATCGTATCCGATGTTGAATCTATTGCCGACCAGGTTATTATATTGCGCAAAGGTAAGGTTTTAGATATGAAAGCACCGGTTGAATTGTTGACCCTTGTTTCTGGTAAGGTTTGGCTTGTCACTGTTTCTGCAGAAGAGCAAGATAACCTAACTAAAAAATTCCCGTGCAGTAACATTTCACGTTTGGAAACGAAAAGCGTTTTGCGATTGATTTCTGCAGAGAAGCCTCATCAGGATGCTCGACCAACAGACCCCAATATGGAGGATTTTTACTTGTATACATTTGGTTCAGAAAAGCAAAGCAAGTAGATGCCTGACGAAGCTCGTCATCTACGATATAAGGGTATCAGATTTTTTTTATTTTATCCGCCTGTTTCACACGGTATTTTTATCTTACAACAAATAGTCATTCTGAGATTTTGTCTGTCACTTTAAGATCCTTCGCTTACGCTCAGGATGACAAAAGCGGGCTTTTTCAGTGCCCTTGGGAAAGCGGAACAGAAGTGCATCTGCTTGGCGTAAGGGCGAGCGGCTCTATTATCTGGAATCGAATAAAACAGGGTCCCATTGGTCCTGGCATACACAAGTGTTGTTTGACGAATGATCAGGCTGCTGATATTGTTGAGGTGGAGTAAATCGATAGATTTTCAGCTATAGAGTATTAGTAGAAAAATGCGAAGCAAAAATTATTTATATTTGATGGAGGCAGATGATTATGAATGAAACTATAAAAAGGGCAGTTATTTCTGCGATAATATTTGTAGTTGTATATGTTGGTGCAAGTATAGTTACTGGTATGCCTACTTATGATGGCTTAGTCAAAACACTGGAATTTATGTCTGCCGTTATTGCAGCTGGTTGTTATTGGATTGGATCAAACCAAGCAAAATGAGTATTATTTTAGGTGGCCCATATGTCACATAAGTAGTAGAATGCCAAGTAAATACATTTATGTGATTTCATAGCTGCAAACCTCAATCTTTAAGTGCAACTGAAACGCAACCAATATTTACGTATTAGTTGGTGGTGGCAACCAGCTTCATTTTGGTAAACTATAGCCAAAAAGAAGGAGGCAGTTAAATATGAAGATAACTGTTGGGATGGTTGTAATTAGCCTAATCTTTCTGAGCATATTTGTTGGCTTACTTATTCTCATTATCCGCGTTCTTTTGAAATATATAAGATCAAAAGATATTAGGCAAGAAAAGGCCGCGGTGCGAGAATCTCTTGGGGAAGCATTAAAGCAACACCGCACCTGCTGTAAAATGACGCAAGAGTTTGTGGCAGAAACAATTGGAGTGAGCAGACAGGCAGTATCCAAATGGGAAAACGGAATCTCTGACCCAAGCACATCAAATCTATTTGCACTTGCAAAACTGTATGGCACATCTGTAGAAGATTTACTGAAAGAAGTGGAATAAGCAATATCCGTCATGTAGACAGTATGAGCATTAACTTGGGTATTTATATATCACATAATTTATATTATGTGCCGGCTTATAATATTCACAAATGTTAATTTGATTATAATAGGGTGAGGGAACGCATTCCAACACAAAGGAACCGTCCCTCTGTGTCCTCTCTGTGTCCTTTGATCATGGCAGAAAGGAGGAATTGGCTCGATTAACTCTTTAAATTCTACCCAATTTGAGCTGTACCTGCGGCGACGCTCCATGTTCCAGAAAAAACTGGACCGGACCCGGAAGAAAGGCAACGCTATTTCCTGGCTGCGTCTGCTTTCCTTTATCCTGGCTGTTCTGGCTTTTGGCTACGGTCTATTCGGCTCATATCCGGAGACCATTTATCTGGCGGTCCCCCTGATGATATTGTTTGTTCTGTTGGTTATTAAACATATCCGTCTTAAAGAAGAGATAGAATTTCTGCAGAAACTGGTGGAGGTAAATAATACGGCCCGGTTGCGCCTGCAGGGGAAATGGACTGCTTTTGCCGAGCGGGGAGATCATTATGTGGACCACAACCATCCCTATAGCACCGACCTGAACATTTTCGGGCAGGGATCACTGTTTCAATACATTAATGCCACAACGTCTTTCCGCGGTGAACGGATTCTGGCCGGGTTCTTAAGTGGTGCTGCATTAGCAGGCACAATTAAAGGACGGCAGAAAGCCGTTATTGACCTCGCTTCGCGTCTTGATTTCCGGCAGTATTTACAGGCCGCCGGGATGGACCGCTTTTTTAAAGAGCAGGACCCGGAGACAGTACTTACTTGGGCCGAAAGCCGGGCAGATGCCTATCGTTGGCCCAGGACGGTGCTTTATCTGCCGGTGGCTACTCTTTCTTTATTTGTATTGGGGCTGCTTGGCTTTATTTCCTATTTCCCTGCCGTAATTTTGCTGTTCTTGCAGGTTTTAATCGCAGCACCGGGGGATAGGAAGGTTCAGGAGCATTTTATTAAAACGGAGAAAGCCGTAAAAAGGCTCAAACGATACGAAAAGATCATGTGTTTCATTGAACAGGAGAATTTTAAGGCACCTTTATTAGTTGCTCAAAAAAAGCACCTTTATTCCGCCGGCCGCTTTGCTTCCCGCCAAATCCGCTCACTGGTCAATATAGTTGATCGAAATAACCTGCGCTTTAGCAATGCCCTGATTTATTTCATTGTGAAGTTCGTTCTTCTCTGGGATCTGTGGACTCTGAAAATGCTGGGCGATTGGCAGAAAAGCTGCGGAATGTTTGTGCGCAGTTGGTTTGATTCAACGGGGGAAGTGGAGGCCCTGTCAAGCCTGGCGGGTCTTTATCACGATAATCCTCACTGGGTCTTCCCCCGGTTTCAGAACATTCCGCCCGCATTGCAGGCAGAGAATTTAGGACATCCTCTCATCGCTCCAGCGGAACGGGTGGGTAACGATCTGTCCATCTGCGGCCCGGGCTCATTCTTTATGATTACCGGGTCCAACATGTCGGGGAAAAGCACGTTCCTGCGTACCATAGGTATAAACCTGGTGCTGGCATATGCCGGTGGCCCTGTTTGTGCAACAAAGTTTACCTGTTCGATAATGGAAATCTATTCAAAAATGCAGGTGCTTGATAACCTGGAGGAACGTATTTCCACTTTTTATGCCGAACTTTTGCGTATGAAGATGATTATTGACGCTGCCGGGAAGGGGGAGCCGCTTATCATTTTGCTCGATGAAATTTTTCGGGGTACCAACCCCAGGGATCGCATTTTTGCCACACGAACAATTATCAGGCACTTGCACAGGCTGAATATGATAGGTTTTGTTACCACGCATGACCTAGAATTGGGAGAACTTGAGGATGAATATAATGGTTTAATCCATAATTATCATTTTACCGATGAAATTAGTAATAACGAAATTCATTTCGATTACAGGTTGAAACCGGGTATTGCACAAACTACTAATGCGGTGATTCTGATGAAAATGGTGGGAATTCCGGTAGAGGAATAAATCGGATAGACATTCAAAATGCCCTGGAAAGGTGCACAGGGTCATAAATCTGAGTTCGGTGGCAATCCCCTTGGCATAAGAACCAAACAATACCACTTTATCAATGGGCATTACATTCCGAACGGTACGTGGACATTTATAAACTGAAAGACAGGGATGCTGCCACAGGAATATTTCCTGAGGCGGCTTTTAGTTTGTAGTACAGCTTATGTTCACAAAGAGCAGAAATCTTAAAACGTACAAACCATGGGCTTTATATACATATATAATGCTAATTCCACTTTCGTGTCCTCGGATAAATTCAGCGAGGCTGAAATAAGCAACGCCATGTATTGTGTCATGGACAAATTCGATAACGCTTTCAAAGGCTGTGAATTGACAAGGCTGTGGTATGATGAAGAAATATCTAATGCTCAGATTGAAAGCTATATGACCGGCGGACACGGTTCTTTTAACGGAATCAATAAGGATAATGTGCTAGTCCTTCTTTCCGAATTCAACGTTGATTCCTCTGGAGGGGATGGAAGCCTGAATCCAAACTCGACTTATAATAACTGGATGTGGATTCTTATCAGGGATAGCGGCAAAGGCGAATGGCGAGTGGATGATTGGGGCT
>CAZQXY010000161.1:0-4755 GCA_964597455.1 uncultured Desulfovibrionaceae bacterium | reverse complement strand
TATTTCCCCCTTTTCGAAATAATTGTTGGTGTCTAAAACAAGTCTTCCTCTTCTTTTTCTTCTTTTTCTTCTTCCCCTTCTTCATCAACCCCCAGATAGCTACGGACTTTTGATGATCTTTTTCCGTTTGTCCTATCTGTATTTTCCGCCGACTCTTGATCAACCGCTTCTTCTAAATCATCTGTATCATCGTTGTCGGTTTCTTGATCAACACCAAAATCAAGATCAAGATCATCTTCTACTTTAATTCCCACATCCTCCAGGACGTCATCATCAAGATATTCTGCCTTTTCAGCCGGTTCTTTCCGTAAAGTCCCTTCTCCGTCTGTTTCCAGGCCTTCAATATTAACATCAAGAAGGTATTCTCCATCCTCATCGTCTTCACGAATAGATACTTCACCGGCTTCTTCACTTAACACTTTAACATTTAACCCCAGGCTCTGCAGTTCTTTAACGAGAACCTTAAAGGATTCAGGAACACCGGGTTCGGGAATATTGTCTCCTTTTACAATAGCCTCATATGTCTTTACACGCCCAACTACATCGTCAGATTTTACAGTGAGTATTTCCTGCAAGGTATAGGAAGCCCCATAGGCCTCCAGTGCCCAGACTTCCATTTCACCGAACCGCTGACCGCCGAATTGGGCTTTCCCCCCCAGAGGCTGTTGAGTGACAAGGGAATAAGGGCCTGTTGAGCGAGCATGAATTTTATCGTCTACCAAATGAGCCAGTTTCAACATATAAATATAACCAACAGAGATAACATTATCGAAAGGTTCACCCGTTCGCCCATCCCTTAAAACAGCTTTTCCATTAGTCGGCAAATCGGCTTCCACAAAACCGTTAAATATATCCTCTTCATTCGCCCCGTCAAATACCGGAGAAGCGATATGCATACCAAGTACTTTTGCCGTCCACCCCAGGTGAGCTTCCAGCACCTGTCCGACATTCATCCGCGAGGGCACTCCCAGAGGATTCAGGACGATCTCTACCGGAGTGCCATCGGGAAGGAAAGGCATATCTTCTTCGGGAAGAATGCGTGCGACAACTCCCTTATTCCCATGTCGGCCGGCCATTTTATCCCCCTCGGATATTTTTCTTTTTTGAGCTACATAGACCCTTACCAGCTGATTTACACCGGGAGACAGCTCATCGCCGGCATCGCGTGAGAACACCTTTACATCCACGATCATACCGGATTCTCCGTGGGGCACCCTCAGAGAAGTATCCCGTACCTCGCGGGCCTTTTCACCAAAAATAGCCCGGAGCAGCCTTTCCTCGGCGGTAAGCTCTGTTTCCCCTTTGGGGGTTACCTTACCTACCAGAATATCACCGGAGCGGACTTCAGCGCCAACCCTGATAATGCCCCTTTCGTCAAGATCCTTCAATGCCTCTTCCCCAACATTGGGTATATCCCGGGTAATCTCTTCGGGACCTAATTTAGTATCTCTGGCTTCAGATTCATATTCTTCAATGTGAATAGAAGTAAAGATATCCTCCTTGACAAGTTTTTTACTGAGCAAAATAGCATCTTCGAAGTTATAGCCTTCCCAGGGCATAAAAGCAACAAGAATATTATGACCAAGCGCTAATTCACCTTGATCGGTACACGGGCCGTCAGCAATCACCTCACCTTTAACCACAGACTGCCCCTTTCTAACTATTGGTTTTTGATTCATACATGTTCCCTGGTTTGAGCGCTTAAACTTCTGCAACTTATAAATATCACAACCCCTATGCCTTTGATATAACGTTGCTTTTTCTGGAAACACTTCTCTTGTCCGGCCGTCGATGATGCGATTTTGGCTATCCGTTTCATCGCTGCGTTTGACGATAATCTCCGTGCTGGAAACGTAGACAACTTCGCCGGCATTCTGGGCTATAACCATAACACCGGAATCAAGGGCTGTCTTATATTCCATACCGGTCCCGATTAGCGGCGCTTCTGTCCGGATCAGTGGAACAGCCTGCCGCTGCATGTTGGAACCCATCAAAGCCCTGTTGGCATCATCGTTTTCCAGGAAAGGAATTAATGCAGTAGCCACACTGACAAGCTGCTTGGGTGAAACGTCCATATAATCGATATCGGAGGGCGGGACCAATAGCGTGTCCTTCTGGTAACGGCTGGTCACCCGGTTGCTGAGAAAATGTCCTTCTTCATCGAGAAGCGCGTTAGCCTGGGCGATAATATACTCATCCTCATCATCAGCAGTTAAGTAAACCACTTCATCGGTAACAACTGCTTTTTCTTTATCTACCCTGCGATAAGGAGTTTCAATAAAACCAAACTCATTGATCCGGGCATAGGTGCTCAAAGAACCAATCAGACCGATATTGGGCCCCTCAGGGGTTTCGATAGGGCACATCCTGCCGTAGTGGGAATGGTGGACATCGCGGACCTCAAAACCGGCACGCTCGCGGCTGAGGCCTCCCGGCCCCAGGGCGCTGAGCCGGCGTTTGTGAGTGAGCTCGGCAAGCGGGTTGGTCTGGTCCATGAATTGCGAAAGCTGGCTGCTGCCGAAAAATTCTTTGATCGAAGCAATAACCGGCCTGATATTAATCAGGGCCTGTGGCGTTACCGCCTCAACATCCTGGATAGTCATCCTTTCGCGCACCACACGCTCCATACGCGAAAGGCCGATGCGAAACTGATTCTGGAGAAGTTCTCCAACGCTGCGCAGCCGCCTGTTTCCCAGGTGATCGATATCATCAATATTACCAAGGCCATCAATAAGATTCAAAAGATATCCCACAGTGGCTACTATATCCTCCCTGGCCATCTGTTTAATCTGCAGCGGGATATCACCATTACTCATAACTGTACAGGCTTTACCCTCTTGGTTATGCACCCTTACCCTGTTTATGCGGCGCTCTTTTATTTGTTTAAAAAGTGCTTCATCGATCACATCCCCCGCGGAAGCGAGCATCTCCCCACTATCGGGATCAGTTAAATCTTCGGCCAAAATACTGTGCATTAACCTTCCTCTTAAAGCAAGCTTTTTATTAATCTTATAACGCCCAACCCTGGCAAAATCATAGCGCCTGGAATCGAAAAAGAGTGATTCAAAAAGATTGCGGGCGTTTTCTACATTCAAAGGCTCCCCTGGTCTGAGGCGCTTGTAAATTTCCAGCAAACCATCGTCCTGGGAATCCGTATGGTCTTTCTCCAGTGTATTTAAAATATGTGCATCACCATCGTACAACTCCATAATTTCATTAACTGTACCATACCCTATAGCGCGCAAAAGGACAGTAACCGGAATCTTACGGGTACGATCAACTTTTACCCAGATAACGTCGTTAACATCTGTTTCAAACTCCACCCATGCCCCTCTGTTGGGGATAATAGTACCGGAAAAAAGGTCTTTCCCGTTATAAGGCTCACTTCTAAAATAGACTCCCGGTGAACGCACCAACTGGCTGACAACAACTCTTTCAGCTCCGTTAATAATAAAAGTACCATTATTGGTCATCAGGGGAAAATCCCCCATAAAAACCTCCTGTTCTTTCACTTCACCGGTTTCACGGTTTACCAGCCTGATGCGGACTTTTAAAGGAACCGCATAATTAGCATCCCTTTCCTTGCATTCTTCTACCGAATATTTGGGCTCCCCAAGGGAATAATCAATAATTTCCAGCACAAGATTTTGAGTAAAATCTTTGATAGGAGAGACATCTAGAAAAACCTCGCGCAATCCCTCTTCCAAGAACCACCTGTACGAGCTTTTCTGAATCTCAATCAGATCAGGAAGGTCTAAAATTTCATTAATGCGGGTATAAGTTCTCCTTCTCCTTTTTCCCGCTTCGACCTCCTTAAACATAAAAAAATCACTCCCCCGGCTTTTTAAATTAATAATCGAGAATATATTAAAGAACATATTAAAAAAATCAATATTAATTATGGGTAAAATGTAATATAATAAAAGTAGATAAATAGATTATTCCTGGAAATGAAAAAATGAATGCCACATTTACCTAGTTTTATCTTAAAAACAAGGAATTATACATACGCAACTGCGGCATCGCTACATTTCTTTGGGAATATCCACCTGACCATAACTTAAATGAGTTATGTTTGGGTTAAGTTTGGGCATTTTTTAATAATATCACATCCGGGCCTCTCGGTCAAGGCTTAATATTTATTTTTTGTTTAAAGATAAATATTTTCCTCCCCGGAATATAAGGGAGGAAAATACAATAAATACTCCAAGCATATAAAGAATGCTTTCCTGTGCTACTTCAGCTCAACGCTCGCACCTGCTTCTTCCAGCTTGCTTTTAACCGCTTCTGCTTCTTCCTTGCTCACTTTTTCTTTGACAGCATTCGGAGCCTCATCAACCAGGGCTTTCGCTTCTTTTAAACCGAGGGCGGTAATTTCTCGCACTACCTTGATTACCTGGATCTTCTTTTCACCTGCTGCTGTTAATACAACATCAAATTCTGTTTGTTCCTCTTCAGGAGCTTCATCCGCAGCCGGAGCACCGGCCGCCGCCATGGCTACAGGTGCCGCCGCGCTAACACCAAACTCCTCTTCGAAAACCTTAACTAACTCTGCAAGTTCTAAAACGGTCATCCCTTTTACGATTTCCAATACTTCTTGAACTTTGGACATTATTTTTCCTCCTTAAGAAAAGTAGAATTTTTTGATCAGGCATTTTCCTTCTGTTCCTTGACAGCGTTGAGGACATAAACCAGATTGCGTATATTCCCCTGCAGGACATTCAGGAAACCTCTAAGCGGCGCCTGGAAACAACC
>CAZQXY010000160.1:0-4805 GCA_964597455.1 uncultured Desulfovibrionaceae bacterium | reverse complement strand
ACCGAGGTTATCTATCTGCCGGCGGCCGCTTTCATGGAAAGAGAAGGCACCCTGAGCAATTCAGGAAGAATGGTCCAGTGGCGTTATACGGGCATTAAACCGCCGGGCCAGGCCAAGCCGGATCTGGAAATAATCGATTTGATTTTCCAAGGGGTTCGTAATTTGTACGCGGGCTCGACAGATTCTAAAGATGAACCGCTCCTGAAGATCACCTGGGACTATCCCACTGAGGATAACCCTACTTTTGCGGAGGCGGTATTAAGGGAAATCAACGGGTACAATTTGACTACAGGCGAACTGAACAAGGGCATTGGCGAACTAAAAGCCGATGGCTCGACATCTTCCGGAAACTGGCTTTACGCCGGAGTATATGCTAATAATAAAAACCTGTCCAAGAGGCGGGATAACCAGACAGATCCAAGCGGTTTAGGCATTTTCCCGGGTTTTGCATGGAGTTGGCCGGGCAATATGCACGTCTTATATAACCGCGCTTCTTGTGATCTGGAAGGGCATCCCTACGATGAAGAAAATAAAGTTATCTGGTGGGATGAGGGGCAAGGCAAATGGACCGGATACGATACCCCGGATGTCCCCAACGCGGCTCATGGGCCGGATACCCCGAACGGTCAGAGACCATTCAGAATGTCCGGCGAGGGGGTAGGGCGCCTGCTGGCGATGAAATATCAGGATTTCGAACCTGACGCTATGCTACCGAGAGATTCTTCATCGGTTCCGGCTGACGGCCCGCTGCCGGAATTTTATGAGCCGGTAGAGAGCCCGACGGTCAATATTCTGCACCCATCAGTGCATTTTAATCCCTGCACGGTATATCCGCGCAAGGGGATGGAAGAGTATCAGCCCATCGGTACGGTGGATGAGTACCCGTATGTCTTGATGACCTCAAGCCTGGCTGAACACTGGTGCGCGGGATCGGTTACGCGTAACATGCCCTTGTTGAATGAAATGTATCCGGAAACAATCGCTGAAATTCCGGTAACTCTGGCTGAAAGGCTCGGTATAAAAAACGGGGAACAGGTCAAGGTATGGTCGGCACGTGGCGAGGTTATAGTCAAAGCCCACGTTACGAACCGGATGCAAACAATGATCATTAACGGTAAAGAGGTAGAAATAATCTGGATGCCGTATAACTGGGGCTTCAAAGGTTTAAGCAAGGCGCCCAGCACTAACTACCTGACCATTGATGCCGGAGATCCCAATACCCGTATTCAGGAAACAAAGGCTTGCTTAATCAACTTGTCCAAAGCGTAACCAGGCGATAAAGACTGCTCCGTTAGGTGGAGACGGGTCAAGACCGAACAGAGCATCTGCAGATTTTCATGTCCGAGTCAACCTTCTTGCCCAGCAAGAAGCCGGCCTGTATTGATATACTTTTTTATCAATATTGTAACAAAGGGGGTTCGAAATGGGAAATTTACATGCGGCTATCAAGGACTGGATAAAAGATCGCCCTTACCTTAAGGAGATTGCCAAGCTTCAGGAAACAATAGCTACTGTAGTCGAAGGAAATACTATTCAAGAACATCGAGACGAGTATGATTGGGAAAATGTTGTTTCCGAAATTAGGAAAGGTATTCCAGTTTTGAAAGCAATCATAATTGATAGCAAAACAATAGAAAATGCCGCTCACCTCCTAATTGATATTGTGGACGCGTTGGCCGCGGCCGATTTGCCGGAAAAGATGGTTCGGTATTGCCGGAAGATGCAGACCGTTTTGCTAGGGAATACGAAACCGGCGGGCCGGATTATTGCCGGCGTAATCGAAAACAACAGCGTTCAAGCTGGTGATGATCTGGATCTGGGCGAGATTGACGAAGGTTTTATTGTTTTCCTGACCTGGAGTTCCTTATCCGAGGCCTTGAAACCACTAAAATCGAAGACAACAGAGTTATTAAAAGATAATCAATGGAGGAGAGGTTACTGCCCTGTTTGCGGTCAGTTTCCGGCTATGGGCCAGTTGGTGCGCCTTGAAAAAGATCGTGGTAGGGAAAGGGAGCTGGTATGCGGATGCTGCCAAATGAGATGGCAGTATAAAAGGATTGGCTGCCCCTATTGCGACAATCTTGAACAGGAGACATTAAAAATCATTGAAGTTGCTGAGGAAACGGATTTGCGCCTTGATACCTGCGAAAAATGCAAATCCTACCTGAAAATATACACCAACGAAGGCAATGAACAAGTGGTATTAGCCGATTGGTCAACCCTTCATCTTGATCTCATCGGTGAAAAAAATGGTTACAAAAGAACTGGCTACCGGATGTACGGGCTGTAGCAAGCAGTTATAATTTGAATTAATTTAAAGGTTACTTAATTTTCAGGAGGTGATTTAATTGACGGTAAAAACTTTTTCCCGGGGAGCATTTCTACCCCACTATAAGGAGTTTTCCGAAGATAAGTCCATCACCGCCATCCCCCTGCCCAAAGAGGTTGTAATTGCTTTGCATCAGCATACCGGGGCGCCGTGTCGTGCCTTGGTTCAACCGGGGAATGAAGTCAAAGCCGGACAGCGCATCGGTGAGTCTAATGCTTTTGTCAGCGCTTACGTTCATGCAAGCGTAGACGGAAAGGTGACAGCAGTGGAGCCCCGTCCGTACTTCACCGGCACTATGGTGGAGAGCGTTGTAATTGAGGTTGATGCCGAGCAAAGTAAGCCAACCTGGCAGGAGCGCGATGTTTCGAAGTTGAGCGTTGATCAGATTAAAGAGGCGATTAAAGATGCCGGTATTGTTGGCATGGGAGGAGCGGCATTCCCTACGCATGTCAAATTGAGCCCGCCTACTTCTATTGATGCTTTTATTGTCAATGCCTGTGAGTGTGAGCCTTTCCTTACCTGCGACCACCGCATAATGGTGGAGATGACTGACAAACTGCTGAAAGGTGCTCGCTTGGCCCAGAAGGTTGTCAGCGCGCCGAAGATTATTTTTGGCGTAGAGACTAATAAGCCCGATGCAATTAAAGCACTAAATGCCAAGATTGCCGGAGCGGCCGACATTGAGTTGGTGTCCCTGGATGTCAAGTACCCGCAGGGTTCTGAGAAGCAGCTGATTAAAGCTGTGTTGAATAGGGAAGTGCCTCCGGGCAAGCTGCCCCTCGAAGTAGGAGCAGTCGTACAGAATGTGTCCACCTGTATTGCTATCTATGAAGCCTGTTATTACAACAAGCCCTTGTTTGAGCGGGTGTTGACGGTAACGGGAGACGGTGCTGCAAGGCCGCAAAACGTGCTGGCTAAAATCGGTACACCCATTGGCCATATCATCGAACATTGCGGCGGCTTTAAAGGAGAAATCGGTAAAATTATCATGGGCGGGCCGATGACAGGATGGGCCCAGTCCAGCTTGGATATGCCCATTGTTAAGGGTACCAGCGGCATCTTACTTTTTTCTCCGGCTATGGTGGTAGAAACCCAGCACAAGGCTTGTGTACGCTGCGGGAAGTGCGTGGACCATTGCCCCATGTTTTTGTATCCCAACTATATCGGATCTTATGCCGAAACCGGCCGTTTCAATCAGGCAGCCGAGTGGGGCGCCATGGACTGTTTTGAGTGCGGGATATGCGTTTACGTTTGCCCCTCCAACCGTCCTATCGTCCAGTTTGTACGGGGAGCTAAGAGGCAGATCGCTGCAGCCCGTGCTGCCAAAAATTAGCTGTGGGCTGGAACCCGCAGCCAATTAAATGCCAATAATCAGTTAAGGAGGGAAACGATAATATGGCGGATCAGAAATTGTCTTTAACACTTTCATCTTCCCCGCACCTGAGGTCGTCTAACACTGTATCTAATGCGATGCGGGATGTTTTGATCGCTCTTTGTCCTGTTACGCTTGTGTCCATATACTTTTTTAAGCTGCATGCCGTTTTTTTAATTCTTGTTTGTCTGGCTGCAGCTGCTTTGACGGAGCTATTATTTAGGAAAGTGATGAATAAACCGTCTTCTTTAAATGACGGCAGTGCTTTCGTAACAGGGTTGTTGGTAGCCTTGTGTTTTGGGCCGGCTACTGCCTGGTGGACAGCTGCTTTCTGTACGTTTATTGGCGTTGGTATTGCCAAGGAACTGATGGGCGGTCTGGGCTGGAACCGTTTCAACCCCGCTTTGTTCGGGCGCGTATCGGTGATTATGCTGGTTCCGATATTCAGTTATCTTACTTCAATCTTTGCCCCCTTACGCCCTTACTTAGGGGAGATCGATATGGTTACTCAGGCCACACCTCTGGCTTTGCTGAAGCAAGGAGCAGCCATGCCTGGTTTATTTAACCTGTTTGTTGCTAATCCAGGCGGTGCTCTGGGAGAAACCTCGGCGCTGGCTCTGATAATCGGAGGAGCTTACTTGTTGTACAAGAAGCACATTTCGTGGGAAATCCCAGGTTCAATCATCATAGCTGTTTTTGTGGTAGCCCTAATCTTCGGTCAAAATCCCTTATATCATGTTTTGGCTGGCGGGGTACTCATAGGGGCTATTTTCATGGCTACTGACTGGGTGACCAGTCCGATTACTGCTAAGGGTAAGTTGATTTTTGGTGCAGCAATCGGGATTTTAATAATGGTTTTCCGGGTTGGGCTGGGACCCACGGAAGGGACGGCATTTTCAATCTTGATTATGAACGCCTTTGTGCCATATATTGACCGTATTACGAAGCGGCCCAAATTTGGAGAAGTTGCTGCCAGTCAGCCTGCAACTGCTACAGCCGGCCGGCCCGTTGGCAAAACCAATTAGCTAGGGTGGGTGAATGCTCACCCGATACCTCACCCAATAATAATGAAAGGTGGGATAAACGATGAAAAAATCCATTCTT
>CAZQXY010000159.1:0-4876 GCA_964597455.1 uncultured Desulfovibrionaceae bacterium | reverse complement strand
ATCCATATGGCTGAAGCCGTATGGATAAAGGGTTACAGACTTTCTGAAACCACTTGACCAGTATTTGAGGTAAGACTTAGTGATTATTCATTAACCGCTGGGCTAACTTACTCAGATGACTATGTACTTTACTATAATGATGGGAAATATATTGAAGCATTATTTGGAAGTGACTTTCAATACTATCCAGAAACTGTAGATTCATATAGAAAGATATATGATGAAGGGCTAAAGGTATTAGGATCTTTTAGGAAAATTGATGAGGACTAAAGGGGACAAGGACAAAGGGGACAGGATCGTTGACAGCGTGCCCAGGAAAGCACGCATTATCTAGCTGATGAAAGTTCAGTCGGGGTAAGCACCAAGGCACCCCGTAGATAGGATACCTGCACGGAATCACGGGGACGGTCCTATTGATTCCAGGCTGTGAAATGAAACTGCGGCGTCATCCCCAAAGGTTACCGCCGCGGTTCCTTTTCCAAGGATGTCCTGGGATGTCCTGCTGTTGAAACAAAATATTATGCCGGTCAACCAAAAAATCCAGGAAAAAGATCCTGCAAAAGAAAATGAGAACTTTTCCTTACGCCAAACCGTCAAATTATTTAAGGAAAGGAACCGGCTGCGTTTTGTTGGGTTTTAATGATATTAATGTGTTGGCTTTTGAGAGCTATTTCCGGGTTTTTATGGGGGGGAGAATAATGCAATTTGGGAATACATTTAATTCAAGAAGTAAATACAGCATTGACCTGGTATTACTTTGAAAAGGAATAGAGTGATTTGGATATATTTTAATAAACTTGGAGGAAGCCTTATGAAAGTCCAGAAGTATATAATCCTCGTGCTTGCCTGTGCCCTGATCATAACTCTGGTTCTGTGGAACAACGAGCGCAAAGAAGCGGGCAGATATCGAGGCTTTGTCGAAATCAGTTACCAGAAAAGCCTTATCGATTTAACGCTGGCATTTTCCGAGGCTGGTAATCTGACTGAAGAAATAAAAAAAGACAATTATCGTGATGAGCTAATGAATATAGCAATCGAAAACCAGCTTGCCTCATTGGGCAGGATAGCAGCCGATTTGTCAACAATTACCGCTGCGATGAAAACAAAGACCCCGCTGAGCGAAAAGCTGCGGATGCATTCCCTGCACCCCATTGAAAAGGGTTTAAAACATGGCTTGGATAAAAAGGAAAACATTGACGAGATCAATCAGGCCCTTACAGCCCACTTGGAGGGGTTAAAGCAAATTGTCTTTCTGGATTCCGATATTTTCATGAAGGACGAAAACCAGCTGCGTATCAAGGAAATTTTAGAAGAGATCGAAGCAGGGATTAGTTTGACATCGGGAGCAAGCCTTGAAGCAGCAATGTGCGAGATAGTTGTAGAGGCTGTTCCGGAAGGTGGCGGTCGGGTTACCGGTTCCGGCACATACACGGAAGGCCAAAAGGTGACGGTGGAGGCAGAGCCTGGGGAAGGTTTTGTATTTGCCGGCTGGCAGGATGACACAGGATTCATCAGGAACTTCAGCAAGAAATTTGAGTTTGAAGCCGGTGAAGACATGACGTTATCAGCAGTTTTTGATGATTCTGGAAATGCTCTGTTTGACAGCATCCTACCGGATAGTTGGAAGCAGGAGAATGTTGTGCCTCAACTTTCACTGAACCAAATGCACCTTCTTGGCCTGCAAAATAGTGTGTTAACCCTGAACGGGTTCCCGGAGAATAATTTAATCAGCACCTTTCCCATTGAGGAAAATCACCTGATCAGAGGATTCAAATGGGCACCACAGGGCGATGCTTTCGCTTATCATACCGAAAACAGGAAGCCCGGCGAATGCGGAGGTATTTATATCTCGAAGCTTAATGGCGCAACGGAAAAAGTAGCCCCCCTTGACTCGCCGGAGCTGTGTTCAAGGCAGGTACTCTGGTCCCCCTGCGGCCGTTACCTGTTTTGGACCAAACCGTTCAGCATATATAACCGGGAAACGGGGGAACTGCTGGTAGAAAAAGAGCTGGACGGCCGGCATTCGTTTGTGCGATCGCCCTTGTTTTCCGATAATGGCACAAAGCTTGCCTTTACCCTGTTTAAAGATGGCGGTTCGGAAAATCTTTGGGTCATGGAGGTGTGCAGCGGTACTGTGCGCCAAGTAACGGAGACAGACGAGGGGGACTATCCTTTTTGCTGGATAGACAACACAACCCTTCTGGTCCGCGTTGGGGCCATAGGTACCGGAGGGGGCACCATTTACGATCTCGCCACTGTTGATCTAGAAACTGGTAGCCGCAGGTCTGTTTGCTATTCAACGGACAGCAGTGAGCATATAGGCCAACACCCCAATAAGCTGTATATTGCGAAAGGGGTTTCCCCGGGAAAGGATTACCTTTTAGGTGAATCCCGCGACACGTCCGGTGCGGGGAGTAAAATATTCCGGCAGGATTTAAAAAGTGGAAAACGGGAAATCATTCTGCAGGGGGAAACGCTCCTGGAGGGAGAAGCGCCCCTGGAAGGGTACTCTCTCCCGCAGGTTTTATGGATAAACGAAGAGCAGATGCTATTGAACATAAGAAGAGAATCATATAATGGGGAAGAACCGACGAAGCATTGCCTGATCATGAGATACTCCAGGGGAAACGAATGCCTCCCTTTACTGGAAAGCGGAACAGCAGTGCATCTGCTAGGCGTAAAGGGCGACCGGCTCTATTATCTGGAATCGAATAAAACAGGGTCCCATTGGTCCTGGCATACACAAGTGTTGCTTGACGAATGATCAGGCTGATATTGTTGAGGCGGAGTAAATCGATAGATTTTCAGCTATAGCGTATTAGTATTATAATGCGTCTTAAAAATTATGTATATTTATCAAGTGAGTAATAACCATAAGAAAGGTGGAGATGTAATTGAAATGCCCTGTTTGTATGAGCGAAATGGTAGCAGGCAGCGTTATAATAGGCTCTGTTAATGGTAGTGCTTTTTATCCCGGAAGCACTGAGGACTCAAAGTCGATATCTAAGTTGAAATTATTTTTTACGGGCTCTTCTATTAGTTTAACTAACGTTGACCAAGCACATGGCTATGTAGTAACTGTAAAAAGATTATTGTAATATATTGCGATTATGAAGTAATGAAAGAGTAGTATGCTTAGCACAAAGGAGAGTAGATAAGAATGAATAAAAAGAATACAATAATAATTATTTTGCAAATTATCATTATTTTAGTTTTAGTAGGGTGTGTGTCTTCTAATAAATCTATAGATAATAGGTCTATAAATATAGCTGATTTTTATGGAGAATACATATTTGACGAAGTAGTATATATGCGCAAATCTCCTGCAATAAGTGAAGAACAATATCAAAATGACCTACAAATAGTTACAGAAACTTTCACTGATGTAGAGTTTTCAATAGGAGAGAGTTATTTCTATGAAACTTCAGGAACATTTGGAGAAAATCCATCAGAAGGCTTTGAATTTATCACGATAAAGGACTACGGTGATAAATATTATGATGACTTAGCCAGAGAAAATCTTGAGAATTTTGAGGGCCTGAGTTCTATATTTGACTATGATGATATTAAAAAAGAATTAGGTGTTAATGAAATCGAGCATTATATTATGTATGTAGAAGATGGGATTTTGTCAAATCCTGCGTTTTATATAACAAAAGATAGTATTTTTGTTGCCATGGAAACTATATCCTTTGGAGAAACAGAGGATACATTAAAAGGATATACTCATTATTTATTGAAACTTAAAGAAAATTAATAATGACTTATGTGATGAAAAGTTGAACATAATTTATATTTTTCACAGAATTGAACCTAAAAATGAAAAGGATTAATTATGAAAAAATATATTGATATGGAAAAGCAAGAAGGATGTATTTCATTATTTGTAAGTGACGAAGAAGGAAATCCAATTGAAATAATTCAAGCCGGAACCACTATAAATAGCATGCCAATAAAATATAAAAACGAATACAAAATTATAGGGGATAAAAATATAATTTTCTTTATATTTGATGATTGCATCCCAGAAATTGAATTTTATGCTGTTCCAAGAGTTGATATTTTTGCAATAGACAGTAGTGATGGATGTTTTGGAACAATAGGTAATGTAAGTGATGTAGATGATTTAGAAGCGCCAATATGCTATATTGATAAAAGTAGAAACATATACAAAGTATCAAATAATATGAAAGAGTTTATATTTCCTATTGAAACAATTGAAGAACGGCTAAAATATATGGAGCCTTTAGATGGGATAAAACTATTTAATTCTATAGATGAAGCAAGGGAGCAATTGGATTTCATTAAAATAGAATTATGATTTCTTTTAAATATTTATAATAAAGTTGGTTTCATAAATGAATCTACGTTAGAAGGGGATAACGATAAAGAATGAATTTTTGTTTGTTGGCATCTTTAGCACAGTATTAGGCTTTATTGTAAAATTTAATGGGATTGAAATCCCGTTAGGAACCTCCAAACAGGACTTGTTAAACATACTTGGTGAACCGGATGAAACTGGCAAAATCCACATCCACACTCCCTATTTAAAATACGCGAAGAACTTTTTACCTCTATGATGATGTGGTGAATGTAATTGATGTGAAGATTGGGCTTCCTGCAGATAAAATTAAGGAACTACTGGGAACTTCTGAATATTATCGGAAGTATACTGCCGAACCGGGATGATACGGAGGAATGTATCAATGATATCTACATGAAAATCTGGACTGCTATGGGGGGCTATGCCCTGGCATGGATTTTCGATAAAACCGATGATCGGTGGTTTTATAAAGTTCCCACCCATCTCTTTCGCAGAATCTCTTCAGTTCTCTCCAGCTAGGCATCAATTAATCCCTTTACTTCGTCCAGATCT
>CAZQXY010000158.1:0-4888 GCA_964597455.1 uncultured Desulfovibrionaceae bacterium | reverse complement strand
GCAGCCCTCCCTTCACCAGCTTGGTAGCCATAATCTCTGCTTTTTCCTCCGGTTCCCCTTCAATTACCTCGGCAGTGGAAACCACCTCGGGGATATAAAGCTGCTGCAGTTCAATCAGGGAACCAGCCTCATTAACCTCATTTTCATCGAGACCAAGGTCATCAATTTTTACCACTTTTAATTCTTTCTTCTGGGCCTGTCTGATTCCCCTGATCGGTGCATAGCGGGGTTCGTTAATCCCGGTTTGGATGGTAACTACCGCCGGCAGGGCAAGTTCAACTACCTCGCCGATACCGCCTTCCAATTCCCTTTGAACCTTAATCTTGCCATCTTCAACTTCAACTTTTTTTACCATGGCAGCATGAGATACACCCAGCTCTTCGGCCAGAGCAACCCCGACAGCCATAGCCCCGTCATCATTCGCCATACAGCCGGTTAAAACCAGATCAAACTCCTGGCTTTTAATGGCGGCGGCCAGTACTTTTGCCACTTGCAATGGATCAAGCACATTTATCCGCGGGTCATCAATACGGATAGCGCTGTCACATCCCTTGGCCAGAGCCATACGGATCATCACATCGGCATCCTGCGGACCTGCGCAGATGACTTTAGCCGTGCCTCCCTTGGCCTCTTTAATGAGAACGGCTTCTTCAACAGCATAGTTATCGGCATCGTTAATATCGAAAGAAAACTTGCTGCTGTCGACATCCTTTCCTGAAGCATCAACTTTCACTTCTGCCTCAGAGGTATCCGGTACCCTCTTAATACAGACAAAAGTATTCATAAACTTTCCACCCTCCTACTAATGCTTTTACTATTCTATTCCTCGATTAAATCACCGAGTATTTCCAGGATCTCCGCAACACGCATCTCCTCTTCAAACCCTTTGGCCTTAAGCGCATCATCCAGAGTCAAAACACAGAAAGGACAGGCAACGGCCAGTATTTCCGCACCAAGAGCCCTTGCATCTTTAACCCTGATTTCCGCCAAGCGCTCCTCTTTGGAATCCGATTCGGTCCACATTTTTCCCCCGCCGCCCTCGCAGCAGAGGCTGCGTTCTTTACTGCGTTCAAATTCCACAATTTCCGCTCCGGGGATTCGGCTTAAAATATCGCGCGGTTCATCGTAAACATCGTTTTGTTTGCCCAGGTAGCAGGGATCATGATAGACAATCTTTTTGGGAAGTTCCCCGGTCAGCTCGAGCTTCCCTTCTTCAAGCAGTTCCTTCACAAGATGCGTATAATGAATAACATCAGCCTTGAGATTTGGATACTGGTTCTTTAAAGCAGCATAACAGTGCGGGGAAATGGCTACAATCCTGGTGGCTTTATAGCTGTTCAACAGCTCGGTGTTATCTTCCACCATCATATCAAAAAGTCCTTCCTCCCCGACTTCACCCAGGTTATAAACCTCGCTGGCGCAGCAGGATTCATCATCCCCGATAAAACCATAGTCAACTCCAGCCTTGTTCAAAATTTTGACAAGGTTTTGGGCTATAACCTGCACCTTGGGATCATAACAAATGGTACAGCACACATAAATAAGGTTTTCTACCTTCTCACCAGGCTCGGCCATACTAACATCCAGGCCCTTCATCCAGTCGCCACGGGTTGCCCGTGGTTTGTCCCAGGGATTGCCTTCCCGAAAAGCGCTTTCCAGGGCATCACGCACCGTTGGTTGAATAACTCCGCTTTCAACAAGAATATTTCTCAACCCGATCAGTACATCTACAGGCTTCAATCCCTTGGGGCATCTGGCCGCACAGGTGTTACAGGTTGTACAATCCCATATTTCCGGTAATTTGGCCAGTTCCTCGGGCACATTCCCTTCGAGAGCATCGTATACAACGCGTCGCGGGTTTAAACCGGTCCGCATAGCCTCAGGACATCCCCCGGTACACCTCCCGCATTGAACGCATCCCAGCAAATCATACTTTTGAATAAAACTCAGAGTTTCTGTATTCATCTTCATACCTCGCTAGAGATGTAATTATCCCTTTTAGATTGATGAACCATTGATGAACTATTACTTCTGATGATGAACTATTACTTTTGATGATGAACTATTACTTTTGATGATGAACTATTACTTCTCCAAAATTCAAATCGGACCCTATTAAACATCATCTCCCGTTATAAACCATATTCTTTAAGTATTTGTTCCTGAGCACACCTCCCTTACGGCCACCTGATAACAAATTTAGAAAAAACATTAAAAACGAAAAATTAAACCAACGCATAAACCACTAACGCATAAACCACTTTTGTTGACTTCGACATTAAAGAAAAAAAATCCTTCTTAATGGCCGTTAATTTATTGTACTCTCTGAAAAATCCCTTTCAGCGGTTTAAAAGCTTCCAGGGGACTCTTTCGTCTCCGATCCTCTTTGTATAATTACAGCTGTCAAAATACTCTAAAAGAACCTGGGCATACTTGCGGGAGCTTCCGATCAAATCCCGGTACTGTGCCAGCGTAATGCGCGAATTATTATGCAGGTAATTCTTTAAGGCCTCCAGGCAACGATAATAAATCTCCCCGTGCAGATAAACATCCTCGTTGATCTTTATCAGCAGGTTTTTATAGACCAAAAAATCAAGAAGGTTTTCACCTTCCTCTTTTTTTATACCGGTTACTTCCCACAATTCCTTAAGGGGCGGCGGGGCTAAGCCTCCCTTTTCGTAAATCTCCAGTATTTTTTCCAGCTTTTTCTCCTGCGCGGGCGCAGGTTCGGGAGTAAAATCCTTCCGACAGATCAGCTCCCCGTTTATAGCTATCATACTCTTATCCAATAGATATTTTAAAAAAGCATCATATATGCGTCCTGTAACTTTATGGGGAAGCACTCCGCGAAGATGCGCCTTCTGCATGCCGGGAAGCAAGGGTTTTTCCTGATGAAAGCGTTCCAGCTTATTAATAATTGCAGCTGCCCATTCTTCTCTGGTATCAGCAGCAACATATAAATCACCGGCCCGGGCAACTTTTTTTTCTTCGACTGCCCTGTCCAGAAGATCTCTTAAACGATCGGCCCCCATTTTTATTAACTGGTTTAATTCCTGCAATGTCCCTCCCTGAACAGACCTTAATTTTTGCAACACAAAGGGCAGGGGGTCCTCTTTTTCAAGATCCTGCAGTTTTTCCAGTACCGCGGTCTTAAATCTTTTATGGCGCTGGGGACGTTCGTCCAGGACGATTCCCCCTCCGATAGTAACCATCGGGGAATAAGAACGAATGATAAAGCGGTCACCCCTCTGGGCAACCAGAGGTTTATCCAGGCGGCATTGAGCGAATCCCTCTTCATCCGGCGCGAGTTCATCACGGCCCAGCAGGTACAACCTGGCAACCACCCTGGCCGTGCCGAGATAAAAATGAACCGGGGACATATTCTCCAGGGGCCTGGAAACGGAACCCAAAAGTTTTAGTTTGACATCCAGAGTACGGGTTGTCCCAAAATAACCGGGGGTTGCAACCACGCTTCCCCTGATTACCTCTTTTTTTCCCAGGCCAACAAGGTTTAAGGCCACCCTCTGGCCAGCGTAAGCCAGGCCTGTGTTTTCGCCGTGCAGCTGGACACCCCTTATCCTAAATTCCGTGCCCGGTGGCACAATCTCCACCACCTGTCCTTCTTTTACGGTTCCGCTCAAAACGGTGCCCGTAACCACCGTTCCAAAACCGGCAACCGAAAAAACCCGATCCAGCGGCATGCGCAAAGGGGCGTCTTTATCTCTGTCGGATACAGTCTCCGCAATCCGCGCCAGTTCTTCCCTGAGCTCATCAATCCCCTCCCCCGTTAAGGAGGATACAAAATGAAGAGGGGAAGCGGAGAGAAAAGTGCCCTTTAAGTTTTGACGAACATCTTCGGCAACCATTTCAAGCCATTCCTTATCCACCAGATCGATTTTCGTAATCACGATAAGGCCTTTTTTTATCTGCAATAGCTCCAGTATATCAAGATGCTCCTTCGTTTGGGGCATTACTCCTTCAGCAGCGTCAATCACCATGATGACAAGGTCAATCCCACCGATTCCCGCCAGCATGTTATGAATAAACTTTTCATGCCCGGGCACATCAACCACCCCCGCTAAACGCCCGCCGGGAAGCCTTAAAGGAGCGAAACCAAGGTCAATAGAGATCCCTCTTTCTTTTTCCTCTTTCAAACGATCTGTATCGACACCGGTGAGTGCTTTAATCAATTCTGTTTTGCCATGATCCACATGACCGGCAGTCCCGATAATCATTTTTACACCATGCCCCCATTGTTTTCGTAATCCATTTTCTGCAGCAAGCCGGTTACTGTATCCATTAATAATCCATCATCTTCTTCACTGATAGAGCGCAGATCTATCAACACCCTGTCCTTTTTCACCCGGACAATAACCGGAGGGCTGGCCTGCCTTAATCTTTCCGCCAGTTTACCGGCGCTTATCCCCGGGCACTTCAGGGTTAGCTGACAGCTGGGGAGAAGAGCCTGCGGCAGGGACCCGCCGCCAACCCGGGCTTTCTCCTGGGAAATCCCAACCTGGCAAAAAGACCCACCCTTACCCTCCAGTTCTGTTGCCAGCCCTTTAGCCCGGGCTTTCAACGCTTCAACAGGAAGGGTAAGCATACGTAAAATGGGTATTTCCTGCAGAGCCTGATGCTCATCCAGGTAAAGACGCAGTGTAGCCTCAAGCGCGGCAAGTGTCAGCTTATCCACACGCAGGGGGCGGGTCAGCTGGTTTTTCTTAATTCGATTGAGAAAAACCTTTTTACCAATAATTACACCGGCCTGCGGGCCTCCCAACAGTTTGTCTCCGCTAAATGTAATCAGATCAACGCCTGCTGCCACAAGATCCTGTACCCTTGGCTCGTAAGGAAGGCCATACCTTGACAGATCTATCAGCACCCCGCT
>CAZQXY010000157.1:0-4901 GCA_964597455.1 uncultured Desulfovibrionaceae bacterium | reverse complement strand
TGCCGGGGGTTACGACAACCCCTGTCTTTTCAAGGATATACGTTACAAACTCCTGGGAGGTATAGCCCTGTGGGACAGGAGCCCAGATATAGAAAGCAGCTTTCGGGGGATCTATATCCCAACCGGCATCCTGCAGGGCTTTTACGACCACATCTCTTCTGCTCCTGTACAGTTTTCGCAGATCTTCCAGAAAAGGCTCCATTGAGGGGTTAGTAAACGCTTCAACCCCTGCATACTGAATTGCTTTAAAAAGGCCGGAATCCACATTGGTCTTAAAGCGATAAAGGGCTTCTACCGCAAGGCTATTGCCAACCGCATACCCAATACGCCATCCGGTCATATTAAATGTTTTCGAAAGAGAATTAAATTCAACGGCTACCTCTTTGGCACCCTCTATTTCCAGGATACTAACCGGGCGGTAATCGTCAAAGGCAATCTCGTTATATGCGGCATCGTGACAGATAATCAGGTTATACTCCCTGGCAAAACTAACCGCTTCCTCAAAAAACTCCTTCGTTGCCACCGCACCCGTAGGATTATTGGGATAGTTCAGAAATAGCAGCTTCGCCCTGCGGGCGACCTCAACAGGAATGCTCCGCAGGTCGGGCAAAAAGCCGTTCTCTTTTAATAGCGGCATCGTCTGGGGAATCCCTCCCGCAAAAAGAGTCCCTATGCCATATACCGGATAGCCCGGATCAGGCACCAGGTTAACATCCCCAGGATTGGTAAAACAAAATGAAATATGGGCAATCCCCTCTTTTGAACCGATTAAAGGAACCACCTCTTTTCCGGGATCAAGTGCAATGCCATGGCGATGCAGGTAATATGCTGCCACCGCTTCCCTGAACTCTTTTAACCCCTCATCGGGCGGATAAGTATGGTTAGATGGCCGGGCAACCTCTTCCTGCATACGCTTGATAATGTAACCGGGAGTAGGTGAATCAGGATCCCCAATCCCCAGCTTGATCACATCGATACCCTTTTCCTGGGCTGCTTTTATTTTTTTATCGATCTCGGCAAACAAATACCTGGGTAACAAACGGATTCGTTCCGCGGTACGATCCATCCGGAGGTTCCTCCCTTCTATAAATTTATCATTTAATAAATAATCTCGCCGCTGAATACTTCTTCAGCGGGGCCTTCCATATATACTTTCTCTCCCTTAACCCAGTTAATTTTTAAAATGCCTCCCGGAAGGTGTACATGCACATCTGCTGCAGGGCGAAGATGCCCGTTAATGACACCCGCCACCACAGCTGCGCAAGCGCCGGTCCCACAGGCCAGGGTTGGCCCGGCGCCTCTTTCCCAGACCTTAACGCTAATTGCTTCAGGGCTTTTTACCTCCACAAATATGGCATTGGTCCTTCTGGGAAACAAAGGGTTTATCTCCAGTGCCTTGCCCCACCTTTTCCAGGGTTTGTTTTCCAGATCCTGCATGAAAACAACACAGTGGGGATTCCCCATGCTAACCGCTGTAAAGTATAGCTCTTCTTCATCCAGCGCAATTAATTCATTAACGGCATGACGGGGAGGGCCGCTCAGGGGAATCCTCTTACTATCCAGAATCGGCTCCCCCATGTCAACCTTTACAGCCTCTACCTTTTGCTCGCGCAGGGACAGGCTTACATTTTTCAACCCGGCCGCAGTTTCAAAATCAAAATTAAGGTCCCGGAGATATCCCCTTTCCCAAACATATTTGGCCAAACAGCGAATAGCGTTGCCGCACATCTCCGCTTCACTGCCATCAGCGTTAATAATACGCATCTGAAAAGAGGCCTGCGCGGAAGTATCCAGGATAACCAGCCCGTCAGCCCCTATGCCGAAATGCCTCCTGCACAGTTGGGGAGCAAGCGCCACCAGACCGGCATGTTCCATTTTATATTCAATATTATCAATGATAATAAAATCATTGCCAAGCCCCTGCATTTTAGTAAATTCCATACAATTCTTACCTTTCTTAAAGTTCATCAAGAGCGATAAGGTCTTCATATGTTTCCCTGCGTACAATAACCCGGGATTTTCCATTCCTGACAAAAATCACCGCCGGCCGGGGGTTACGATTATAGTTACTGGCCATGGAATAGCAATAAGCTCCGGTGCTGAAAACAGCGAGGAGGTCTCCTTTTTCAACAGGTGGCAGGGAAGCGTTTTTAATCAGCAGATCCCCGGATTCGCAGGCTTTACCGGCAATAGTGACCGCCTCTGCCGGTGCCTGCATGGCCTTATTTGCCAGCATTGCTTCGTAACCTGCCCCGTAAAGCGCGGGGCGAATATTGTCCATCATTCCGCCATCAATGGAGACAAAACGCCTGATCCCGGGCACGTCCTTGACAACCCCTACCGTATAGAGGGTTATACCGGCCTCTCCTGTAATAGAGCGTCCCGGCTCCAGCATTAGCTCCGGCAGCGGATAATTATTTTCTTGTGCATATTTCCGGACAGCATCGGCGATATTTTCGACAAAAGCTTCGATCGGCGGTGGTTGATCTTCTTCACAATAACGGATGCCCAACCCTCCGCCAATATCCAGTTCCGGGACGACAAACCCGGTTTCCGCCCTAATAGCGGACATAAACTTCAACATTATTTCTGCCGCCAGGCGAAAAGGTTCCAGCTGAAGGATCTGTGAACCGATGTGACAATGAAACCCCTTGAGCTCAAGAAAAGAACCCGGTTCCAGGGCAAAACGAACGGCATCCGGAGCTTCGGATAAACTAATCCCGAATTTGGAATCATCCTGTCCGGTCCGGATATAATCATGGGTATGCGCTTCTATCCCCGGTTTAACACGCAGAAGAATCGCGGTTTTTTGGTTGTACTCCCTCGCCAGTCCGGCAAGCTCCTTAAGCTCAGCGATACTGTCAACGACAAATCTCCCAACACCCGTCTCCAGGGCCTCTTGCATCTCCGCCCGCAACTTATTATTTCCATGGAAGTATATCTGTTCACCGGGGAAGCCTGTTTTTAAAGCGGTATATAACTCTCCCCCCGATACAACATCCAGGCCAAGCCCTTCCTCTTTTACCAGATTTACCATCGCTTTTACCAGCAGGGCTTTCCCTGCATAAATAATTTTCCCCCGGGGGTAGTTTTTCTTCAAAGCGCGAAGATAACGCCGGCAATTATCCCTGATTAGTTCTTCATCCATAACATAAAGCGGCGTTCCATACTGCCCGGCTAATTCAACAGTATCGCAGCCTCCGATTTCCAGGTGCTGCTTATAGTTTATTTTAAATGTCCCCCCTAAGAACATCCTCAAATACCTCCCCTGGAAAAATAAAAAACGACTAACAGGTCTAACCGCCAGCCGTTCAAACAGCTCACGCAAACCTCTTCCGCCCTTGCTGGAACACCAGCCCCTGATTATTTAGCCGGGGCCAGATCCTCCGGAATCTCTCCTTCATCAACAACGGAGGTGATCATCGCCTTAAAGCGTTTTCCCCGTTTTAGATTATTCTCATACAACCGTAGCAGAAAAAAAACACCGGCCATTAATAAGAGTCCGATACCAAGCCCCCATAAATCCGGGCTGCCGCTCAATGCCCTGTCGACTGCCAGGCCCCGCCCGGCAAAAATCCCCACCACCAGCCCCGCCAGCGGTAACAGGTAAAGCAAAAAGGCAGCCAGGATGATCTCCGAAGACCTGGATTCCAGACGCACCAGCTCCCCTTTTTGGGCTCCTACCGGGTTAAAAACCTCTACCAGAAAGTGATTATTTTGTTCAGGAGCTCCAAGTAACCCCGCACAACGTCCACAGCTCCCACAGGAGAGGTGCCGGCGAATTTTGACCAGGGCCCGCTGGTCATCCCTGAGTTCCATTACCTGTCCATATTGTTCCACTGATATCACACGCCTTTCCCCATCTATTATAAAGCGCCGGAACCTTTAAATCAAGCCTGCAGATACCGCCCGCAGCAGATACGACCCGGAGCTTTATTAGTATTAATAGAAAGGAATAGAAATATGTGCCTAAAAAATATATAGGGGCTTAAAATCAGCCCCTAAAATATTTTGCAGATATTGCTATTTGTTAAGCGAATGCTTCCGGAACTGCTTTCAGCGTCGCATAACTAAAAACAGGACCATCCTTGCAGACGTATAGATTTCCTACATTGCAACGCCCGCATTTTCCAAAGCCGCATTTCATCCTGTTTTCCAGAGTAGTATAAATTTGCTCATCAGCAAAATTTAATTTTTTCAGGTTCTGCAGGACAAAATTAATCATGACCGGAGGTCCGCAAGTTACAGCGATGGTATTATCGGGTGACGGATTTACGTCCATGAGCAAGGAAGGAACAAACCCAACGTAATAAGGCCAGCCTTCCTCTTCTATATCAATCGAAAGTTGAACGTTGACATCATCACGCTCTCTCATGGCTTCAAATTCCTTTTTAAAGCAAAGGTCCCCCGATGTCCTGGAACCGTAAATCGTGGTCAAACCCGCGTATTCATCCTTGTTTGCTTTTACATATTCAACGATCGGGCGCATAGGGGCCTGGCCGATACCACCGCCGATGGTTAGTATCTTCTTTCCTTTCCAGTCATCCACAGGAAAGCTGTTTCCGTAAGGGCCGCGTACTGTCATTTTATCACCAGGTTCGAGCTCATGCAGAGCCTGTGTTACTTTACCCGCCCGCATGACGGAAAACCTGAGGAATTTACCCTCCGTGGGCGAACAGGAGATCGAGATCATGCTTTCTCCCACACCCAGCAGGCCAATCATGGCACACTGCCCTGGACGATGTTCCCAGCTTTCCCTTATTTCTTCATCGTCAAAGACAACCTTAAGGGTTTTTATAGCACGGTCGCCTTGTGTTTCAAACCAGGTGTCTTCGACAGTAACTATTTCAGGTTTATAGGGATTTAAGTTATCGTTCATATTGCCTCCTTAACAACCTGTG
>CAZQXY010000156.1:0-4940 GCA_964597455.1 uncultured Desulfovibrionaceae bacterium | reverse complement strand
CAATTCAAGGCTGTGTTCCAGCTTTTCATTCAAGCCATGCTGCACTCCGTCCCCGAACGCATAATAACCCCCAGTTCCCAGCAGTGCAATTATTAACAGGATAATGAAACTGTTTTTGCCTGGCTTCACAAATAAACCTCCAAAAGTTTACAGATCGGCTCCCGACTAAGAATCAAAGCGAATGGCAAAATCGACTGTCGTTGTCTCCTGGCTGGCATCGTTATAGAGAATGGTCAGCTTAAGAAGCATCTCTTTACAATCTTCAGGAATAGGCGGCAAAAGTATATAGCCATCTCTAATTTCGTCCTCAATAATATCATGGTACCACCGCTCGTCATGGGTTAAATACTTTATATCACTTGTCTTATATTCCTCCCCATCCACGATAGCAGTCACTGTAGTATGTAACAGACGCAGCGGTACCGTTTTTTTGTTCTCCACCTCGAGATAAATCCTTGTATAAAGATCGTCCTCAACCAAACCGGTTACGGCAACGTTCAAATCCGTCAATACCCTTTTCAGCGGAAGTTTTTGATAATTGGCTGCAGGCTGCGCTTCAGCACTGGGTTCTTCTTTCTCTGTTTGCTCTTCCAAATCCTTTATCTCCTGCTCCAGCGCTTTTATTTTTTCTTCCTGTTCCTTTACAGCCTTCTCCAGTTCCTGTTTTTCTTTATGCAGCGCAACGCATTCCTGGCAGGGTTGGGTGTTTATCCCAACAATTTTATTTATTCCATCCCAGGTCGCCGATGCTCCCAGCCGTTCTGCCACAAAACGCGCCGGAACATAGGTGCGGTTTTCATAGTTCAAGACAGTGTATCCCTCAGGCAGTGCCTGCTCTTGCCCGTCAAATTGGAAAGTAACAGCACCATCCAGGAATGCGGATACAAAGCCGGTCGCGCTTGCCAGGGCGCCTACAGGCAAAGTACATAAGCACCCGATAATTATACCTGCAATCAGCAGTTTGTTTTTTTTAAAAAACACAATTATCCTCCTTCTTTGATAGACTCTTATGATAGAAAAAAGGGATGGATACAAAAAGGACTCCCTCAGGAGCCCTTTTCGTATCATCCTCAAATAACACCTACTGTGTAACAGTTACTGTTTGAGTTTCAGCGTCCCATGCGATGCTTGCACCGAGCGCCTGGGTCATAAAGCGGACAGGCAGCATGGTGCGTCCATTAGTAATTTCAGGCGCTACGTCCATAGTAAGCTCAACACCGTTTACCATTAAGACGTTGCTGCCAATGGTCATCTGGGCAATACGGTCGCCCTTAAAGACCGTAACGCTACGGGTAACAGGATCCCAGATAATATTGTCTTCGGTTACACCAAGAGCATCAGCAACAAAGCGTACCGGCAGGTAGGTGCGGCCAGCCTTGATATACGGTGCTACATCCATAGTCTTCTCAACGACAACTGCGTCTTCAACAACAGTGTAGGTTGTGCTGCCGATGGTGAATGTTGTGGTTGCACGGGTTTCATCGGGAGCAGGGGTAATAACATCGGCAAAGTGGAACCTGATTACACGGCCTTTGTCAAAGGTAACCGGATCCGTAATTACTGCGTTGCTTTCATAGTTTTTAACGATAGAACCTCCACCGATATTTGCATTGAAAGCTCCCTCAGGAACTGTACGATCCAGGGTCAGTAGAACATCCGTTATTTTAATCGTCGAAGGCCTCGTGCTGCTGGATTTAACCGGTATCACAAGGTTACCGCCGACAAGTTTGGCAGGTGAAAGTTCAATATTGCCTTCTGTAACTTCCACAGTAGGAAGCTTAGAAAACTCAATACCTGTCGGTAAGCTAATGACTAGCTCGTTTTCATTGCCAACTGCATAATAGGTGCGTGCATCCTCGCCTGTACCAACTGTCCAATTATAAACTGCTGTATCGTTATCAATTCTGGCTTTTGCTGTTTCGGTGATGATAATATCCGGCGCTTTCTGATTCTGGACACCAATCTTCAGGTCGGTCACAGCCACTTCTGCAGTAACAGGAGCTATAGCCTTGGCAATAAGAAGCTCTTGTTTTTCCATCCCTGCACCGAAGAACTCAGCAACGATATCACCGGACTTATCCGCCTCAACGCTCAATTCAAGTTCAAATTCATACTTGCTTTTTTTACCATCTTTACTGGCATCTTTTATAACAAAATAGATTTCATTTTTATTTGTTTCAAATTTAATATCATCTGTGCTTACGAAACCACCAGAAGCTTTTTTGTTCTTGACCTCTACTACTTTAACCCATTCAGGCAGTACTACAGACAGCTCCCTTCCTTTGATGAAGGCACCAGACAAATTCTCCTGAACGGTAATCTTTGCCGTCTTACCATCATACCTGCCTGCCACAATTTCTTTTACCTCGGCTACGTCAGCATCAATGCTGTAGCTAGCATATTCAGCAATTACTAATTCCTGAGCAGTTATATTCCCATCGAAATCTGCAAGAACATCTCCATAAGCTGCATCTCTGTCAGCCCGAATCTCAAAACCTTTAAGGAATAATGAGCCACGTGCGGAACGGGTTTTATTATCAATCTCATAAGTTATTACTAAGGTTCTTTCTCCGTCGAGTCCAACCCCTGTAATATCCAGGTGCCCTATCAATCCACCGCTAACTTTTACACCATGGTCTAAACCAGCATCGCCATCGTACACTACTTTTTCATTTTCGTCGACAACCCATTGGAATCTCGGGGGCAACTTTATTTTAATCTTTTGATTTATAACATTAGTGCCCAGTGCACCTATTCTTGTTTCATCAATCTGAATGTCCTCCAGGTCAGCCGTCCTGGCAAATGTTGTAACTTTGGAAATAGTTGCTATTGTCTTGCCAGTAGCAGAATTGGCGAAAACATAAGTCCCGCTACTAACTGCGCTGTCACGGCTGTCAATAGTAACCGTCGCTTCACCTTCACCGGTTATTTCAGTAACTAAGGGAAATTTGAAGGCATCTTTAGTACTATCCCCATCCCCATATACTGTTACTTCAACAACGGTATTTGTAATTACTTCAACTGCAACATTTGGGTTATCTTCACAAACAGTTTCAAAACCTCTTTCGGTATCTTTAAAGTTGTCATCTAGGAACTTGGCATTTTCCAGGATTAACCTGAAGGTCTCCCCGGAGGTGGAGAACTCACCTGCATTTTTCTCTTCGATCCTCAGGACAGGCGCTGTTGCTTCTGTAAACTGAGCGTCCGAAGACACCTGCACTACCTTGTCTACGCTGTTTGACGAAGCGGCAAATGCTGTCATCGGCAACAGGGTCATCATCATCATGGCAATGATCAGAATCGCAAATAATTTACGCGATTTAATACTCAATGTTATTTCCTCCTTTTAATTTAAACTCAATCCAAACAATAATACCCCACAAAAAACGAAAACATCTTCATCCAGCTCTGCTTCCTCCGAGCATCCCCCCTTTAATGTTCTACGATAAAATTTGTTCCCTTTTTTGGCCGACAGTTTAAATGAGAAGAAAACGCCTCTGGATCCTTTTAGAGCCATGGGCATTCTGCCGGTTACATAAATTCCAGCATACGCCGGAAAATACTACCATATTCTCCAATTCTACTTAAATATGAATTATCCTTCTTTTGCTGGTTGTTTTGGATAGAAATTCTTTAATAGAGACAAAAGGCTGTAATGATTATTTTTGCTTTCATTTCCAATCTC
The DNA here is from genome assembly GCA_964597455.1 of uncultured Desulfovibrionaceae bacterium. Lineage (GTDB taxonomy): Bacteria > Bacillota > Dethiobacteria > DTU022 > UBA8154 > DUQX01. The sequence goes on along the minus strand of CAZQXY010000156.1, from coordinate 1,255 downwards.
ACTAATTAATAACGTTACTTCCCTTTAAAGGTTACGCCTTCCTGAAAAATTATAAAAAAATTTCCCGGTTATCCGGGAAACTGAGGCAAATTATAATTTTCTATTGGCCTGTCATCTGGAAAACAACCGGGTCACCCCTGCCCAGACAAAGATTAAAAGCAACCCGCCAAGGAATTTTGATACCCATTACATTTCATTTTCACCTGCAGTGGTCAATATATATTTATACAAAACAGGGCTAATCCAAAAACCTGCCTTGTTCATAAGATCATCTATTAATAGCTTGACTTTGGGAAAATGACCTTGCTGTTTTGCATGTATAATAATGCCAAGCAAACCGATAATCTGAACATCAAAACGTAAGGCCACTTCCCTGCCTATTCTCTCATCCAACAATAAAAGATCCGCCTTTTCTTCGATTGCCAAGGCAATCGCTTCAGCTTCACCCCTGTCCAATTCCCGGCATAGAGCTGTAACCAGTGACCAGTTGTTAACGCTTTTGGTTTCAATCCACCCCAGATTTTCGACCTCATATGCTCCAGGTTGGCCCTTTCCGGCAATGGCAATTTCATGATAAACAGCCTGAGGTATTATTATTTTTTGAAACAGTTTTTCTAATAGTTCCAGTTGTCCAATAGCCGCAAGGTTTACTATAGGTGACGTGTTACTCACTATGATCATTGCTGCCGCAGTCTCCGCAAGGTTTGAAGGTCAGCTTTAAATTCATTTGTATCATAGTGTAGAGCTATTTTGCGGCTCGCTAATAAATGCTGAAATTGAAGCCTTTGCAGCCCTGCTAATCTGCCAGCCTGCGCCAGAGTTAATTTTTCCATTTGAAACAAAAGTATGGCAATCTCCTTTTTTAATTCAGCGTCAGACATACCTGTGGCTTTTATTATGTCATCGGGAATAACAAGACCCATCTCGCTCTCACCATCCTTTTTGCAAAAATATTTATTATCATCAAACATATTATACCCCATTGCCGTTTAGCCTTACAATCACCTTTTCAAATTCTCACAGTTATCCTCATATAATGGCCGGTGCGGGTAAGGTAGAAATAAGCTGCTGCAAGGATGGCAGCGATCAGCAACAGGTCCCCCAGCGTCACCGGCCGCTTCAGCAGGCGGCGCAGGAAGGCGAAGAAGGCGCTCTTGCGCTCCCGGGACAGCTCCAAGGGAAATACGGTTCCAGCGGTTGGGCTGGTTGGGCCACCGCTTTCTATAAAAGCCAGTATCGTACAGGCTGTGAGCAC
>CAZQXY010000155.1:0-5052 GCA_964597455.1 uncultured Desulfovibrionaceae bacterium | reverse complement strand
GCAGGAATTTTCCTTCAGCATCGTCACGGCTGAAACCAAAGGTAGTCTGAGTCAGGTCGTTGGTCCCGAAAGAGAAAAAGTCGGCGTATTTTGCAATCTGTCCCGCAGTTACACAGGCACGCGGAAGCTCGATCATTGTCCCAACGGGGCAGTTGAACTCAACCTGAGCTTCTTTTTTAACTTTTTCGGCCTCGTCCTCCACTATATCCCGCATTACTTCCAGCTCCCGTGAATGACCCACCAGCGGAATCATAATCTCAGGTTTTACATCCAGGCCCTCCTTCATTAAAGCAACAACGGCCTGGCAAATCGCCCTGACCTGCATCCTGTATATTTCCGGAAATACCAGGCCCAGACGGCAACCCCTGTGACCCAGCATGGGGTTAAATTCATTCAACGCCCGTACCTTCTTTAACAGGTATTCTTTTTCCTTCAGCAGGGAAGGGTTATCCCTCCGTTCCTTCAAAAGAGCGACTTCTATCAGGAGTTCCTCCAGATTGGGCAAAAACTCATGCAGAGGAGGATCCAACAGGCGAATAGTAACAGGATAACCTTCCATTTCACGCAGAAGTTGTTCAAAATCCCCCTGCTGTATGGGCAGGAGCCTGAAGAGGCACTTGTTCCTTTCCTCCTCAGTTTCGGCAAGAATCATCTCCTGAACGATCGGAAGCCTTTCCTGTTCCATGAACATATGCTCAGTCCGGCACAGCCCGATCCCTTCCGCGCCAAATCCCCTGGCCTTGCGGGCGTCCCTGGGGTTGTCGGCGTTTGCCCTTACCTGCAGCGTTCTTAGCTCATCCGCCCAGGATAACAGCTTTTGGAATTCCGGACTCAAATCCGGGGATATCATGGGAACCTCGCCGAGATACACATTGCCGGTAGTCCCGTCAATAGAAATAATATCTCCTTCCTTAATAACCTGTTCCCCAACCTGGAACAAATGCGCCCTAGGATCGATCTTGATTGCTTCACAACCGCTGATACAGGGTTTCCCCATCCCCCTGGCAACAACAGCAGCATGGCTGGTCATCCCGCCCCGGCTGGTCAGTACGCCCTTTGCCGCCACAATACCGTGAATATCGTCCGGCGTGGTATCCGTACGCACCATAATCACCTTTTCGCCTTCGGCATTCTTCAATTCAGCATCGTTGGCGTCAAAAACCACCTTTCCCAGCGCAGCCCCGGGAGAAGCCGGCAGGCCGGTCGCCAGCGGTGTTAGAGCAAGGGCTGTATCAATGCGTTGGTGCAGCAATTGTACCAGCTGTGCAGGCTCTACCCTTAAAAGAACTTCTTCCTTGCTGCAGATCCCCTCTTCAACAAGATCGACAGCAATTTTAACCGCCGCACCCGCCGTTCTCTTCCCGTTCCTGGTCTGTAAAATAAAAAGCCGGTTCTTTTCTATAGTAAACTCGATATCCTGCATATCGCGATAGTGGTTTTCAAGAATAGTACAGATCTTATCAAACTGATCATAAATTGAAGGCATCTCTTCCTTCAGCGCGGACATGGGCAGAGGTGTGCGTATCCCTGCAACTATGTCCTCTCCCTGGGAATTAAATAATAATTCCCCGTAGAGTATCTTTTCCCCGGTCGAGGGATTACGTGTAAAGGCAACGCCCGTTCCGCTGTCCTCCCCCTGGTTGCCGAAGACCATGGACTGGATATTCACAGCGGTCCCCAGATCGTCAGGGATATGGTTCAGCCGGCGGTAAACGACAGCACGTTGATTATTCCAGGAATCGAAAACAGCCTTAATGGAGTTTAACAACTGTTCAACGGGTTCCTGGGGAAACTTCTGCCGGTTATCTATCTCAATAATCTGCTTGAAGCTAGTTACAACCTTTTCCCAGCCCTCTTCACTCAGTTGTTCGCCCGGCTGGACTTTGAACATTTTTTTAACCTCGTCAAGTGCCCTTTCAAAATGGTAATGGTCTATTTTGAGCACTACATCGGCATACATCTGCAAAAGGCGGCGGTAGCAGTCCAGGGCAAACGGCCTGTTTCCCGTCGACTTAGCCAGGGCTTCCACCGTCTTATCATTTAATCCCAGGTTTAAAATAGTGTCCATCATTCCGGGCATCGAAAAATAAGCTCCGGAACGGACTGAAAGCAAAAGAGGATTTTTCTCGTCTCCTAAGGTTTTTCCTGTTTTTTTCTCCAGTTCCTGAAGTGCTTTCGCTATTTCTTCCTTCAGTTCCGGCCAGAGTGTTTCTCCTTTCCGGTAGTAATCGTTGCATGCTTCTGTCGTCACGATAAAACCGGGAGGAACCGGCAGCCCAAGCCGTGTCATCTCCGCCAGATTTGCCCCTTTTCCACCAAGGAGCTTCTTCATCTCCGCATTACCTTCAGTAAACAAATAAACCTGTTTCACTCCACTCATTCCTCTTAAGACTCCTTTACAGCAATAATTATTTTGTTGGCCACCTCTTCAACGGCTTTATTGGAAACATCAAACACAGGGCAAGCGAGGCGGCGCATGATTCTCCTGCTATATTCCAGCTCCTCCAGGATACGCTTCATTTCCGCATAATTAGCTTTTGCCCTTAGCCCCAGGGAGTTCAATCTTTCTTCGCGTATTTTGCGCAGCAAGTCCGGAGCAATTATCAATCCAAATATTTTATTTCTGGGAAGTTCATAGAGCTCCTGCGGGGGCTCCACCTCGGGGACAAGGGGTAGATTCGCCACCTTGAGCTTGCGATGAGCGAGGTACATACTCAGTGGGGTTTTAGAAGTGCGTGAAATCCCGAGCAGGACAACATCGGCCTGCAGCAGGCCGCGCGGGTCTTTCCCATCATCGTGCTTCACGGCAAACTCTACAGCCGCTATTCTGCGGAAATAATCTTCATCCAAACGCCGTATTAACCCGGGCTCTAAACGCGGGTCCACAGACATAATCCTGGAAAAAGCTTCAAACATCGGCCCAAGCAGATCCACCAGAGGGAGATTATACTTAAAGGCCTCTTCGACTATAGCATTCCGCAACTCCGGCAAAACCAGCGTACAAACGACTATGCTTCTTTTTTTTGCGGCTTCCTTCAATATCTCTTTTAAACGCCCTATATCGGTGAGATAGGATTCCTTATGGATCTCGACCTGTCCGGAATTAAACTGGCTTGCCACGGCGGTTACAACAGTCTCGGCTGTTTCTCCCACTGAATCGGAGATAATATAGACAACCGGTTTATTTTTTTTCTCCAAATTTCCCGGTGCACCTCCTTATTGCCCTCACTTTACCCTTATGTTTATTTTGCCCTCATTTTGCCCTATGTTTATTGTTATTCCATCCGTAAGGAAAAAATCCTTTATTCAATTCTGGGCAGAGAAGACAACTTTTGAGAAATCTGCAAACAACTGGAACAGCTCTTTTATCTGCTGCAGCAGAGCCAACCTGTTCAAACGAATCCTATCGTCATCAACCATGACGAGTACTTGATCAAAAAAGAGATCCAGCGGCGCTTTCAGCCCGGCCAGCTCCGCCAGCACCTGCCCGAAATTATCCTCTTCAACGGCACGCCCTATTTTTCCCTTCGCCGCGGCATAATGGTCGAAGAGCATTTTCTCCGCCTCTTCGAGGAGGAGCTTTTCGTCCACCGACCCGCCGGCGGGAGCCTGCCTGGCAAGATTTGCCGCCCTGATATAAGCCGCTACAGCCAGAATCAAATACTCATTTTCGCGGTTTGCCTGTAAAAAGTTTACCCTCTTCCAGAGAGGTGCTATTTCGTCAAGGGATGAACCGATCACCGCTTCCACCAGGTCATAGTCCATACCCCTTTCCTGAAAAAGATAGCGTAACCTCTGCAGGATAAAATCTCTGATCTGAGCGGTGAGATCTTCCAGGTCCATCTCCTGCAGCGTCACTCTTTTCCTGTAAAGCTCCAGCGCATACCGGATCAATTCCGTCAGCGGCAGGCGAAACCCGTGCTCGAGTAGAATCTGCAGCAGCCCGAGGCTTTGGCGCCTTAAGGCATACGGATCCTGTGAGCCCGTGGGCCTGATCCCCAGGGCAAAGCAACCCGCAAGGTGATCCGCCTTATCCGCGAGGGCAAGCAGGGCTCCGGCTTCCGTCAGAGGCAGCCGGTCACCGGCAAAGCGGGGCAGGTAGTGCTCGTAAATAGCCCGGGCAACATCTTCCCTTTCTCCGGACTTCAGGGCATACTCCCTGCCCATGATACCCTGCAGCTCCGGAAATTCTCCGACCATATTCGTTACCAGGTCAGCCTTGGCCAGATAAGCTGCGCGCAGAGCAGCTTCTTTACCGGCCTTGCTCAAACCATCCAGGCGGTTTCCCATATATTCCGTCAGGGTTACCAGCCGTTCTGTTTTCTCATAGACGGTTCCCAGTTCCTCCTGAAAGAGAATGGATTTCAGTTTTACTACCTGCTTCTCCAGGGGAGTTTTCAGGTCATCCTCGTAGAAAAATTGTGCATCCGCCAGCCGCGCTTTGAGGACTCTTTCATTTCCCCCCCGGACAGTTGCCGGCTGTGCGGCGCCGTTGTTAGAGACAGCGATAAAATAAGGTGAGAGACGGCCTTCCGCATCCTCTACAGGGAAATAACGCTGGTGGTGCTGCATAGTCGTCACCAGAATTTCCCGGGGCAGTTCCAGATAGTTTTCCGGAAACGAGCAGAAAAGCGCGTCGGGTTTCTCAACCAGATAATTGACCTCCTCCAGCAAAGAGGGATCAATAGAAGCTTCAAGTTTGTATGCTTCCGCAGCAGACTTAACTTCTTCTTCGATTAATTTCTTCCGCTTATTTTGATCCAGCACTACCGCAGACTCCTTCATACAGGCAAAATAATGCTCCGGATCACGGACAGTAACGGGAGCGGGCGCCAGGAAACGGTGGCCTCTGGTTTCCCTGCCTGACTGCAATCCACCGTAAGCAAAGGAAATCATCCCGGAACCGTAGAGGCAGAGAATCCAGCGTATCGGGCGGGGAAATCTGATCCTGCTCTCTTCCCAGAACATGTTTTTGGGAAAAGAGAGTCCCTTGAGCAGATCGGGAAGCAGAGTGCTTAAAACATCCGCCGTTTTCTTCCCGGCAATGGTACG
>CAZQXY010000154.1:3851-5095 GCA_964597455.1 uncultured Desulfovibrionaceae bacterium | reverse complement strand
GTGGATTACTGCCTTTGCTACCGCCTGGGAGTTTTTCTGACCGCGCTGCATGATCCGACGGAAATTTTGTACCGCTCCCCCAACCCTGTGCTGGAGCCGGAAACATCCTATGAGGTGGGAGTATCCGGCCAGTGCTGGGTTCCCAATGTCGTCTTCACCTGTGGCGCTCTGCCGGCAATCGAAAAAGAGATCCTCGACGATGATGACGAGATCCTCGTTTATTATGGCGGTGCCGATACCGTCATCGGTGTGGCCGTCATAACACTGGGCGAATTGATTCCCGCCGCTTTTCGCCGGGAGTTAACAAAACGCAACGGCAGGAAAGATGCCGATCGTTTACTCTGATGATGATTTTGATGATTTGCGGATGCTCACATTCATTGTTTCCCGGCATAAAAGCCGGAAGGGACCTTCTCTAAAAACATCCGGCCGACCTGCCAGATATCACCTGCGCCCATTGTCAGGATAAGATCGCCGCTTCTGCAATTCATCTCCAGGAAATGGACCATATCTTCCTTACTATGGATAAGGTACACCCCGTCGTGTTTCCTTAGACTGATCTCCTGGGCCAGTCTTTGAGAATTAATTCCCGGAAGGGGATCCTCCCCTGCGCTGTAGATCTCGTCAAGCAAAAGAAGATCTGCTTCATCAAATGCTTTTACAAAGTCATTCCATAAATAATTGGTACGTGTAAAACGGTGGGGCTGAAAGACGCAGATAAGCCGTCTGCCGCTTCGGCGGGCCGCATTTATAGTAGCTATAATTTCCGTGGGGTGATGTGCATAATCATCTACGATCAAAACCCCTTCTTTTTCTCCGAGAATTTCAAAACGGCGTTTTGCCCCCTCAAAGGAGTATAAAGCATCCTGAATAAGCGGAAATTCCATTTCAAATAAAATTCCTACCGCAATTGCCCCCAGTGCATTAAGAGCGTTATGTATTCCGGGGACGTTTAAGTCAATTCTCCCCAGGTGTTTATGCTTGAAGTATACCTGAAAGCTTGAGCCGAATTCTAACCATTCCATTCCTCCGCCCCTTATATCCGAACCATCCGTAAAACCATAGGTCAACACGTCCGGGGTTAACCCCGGCCTTATTTTCTGCAGAATAGGGTCATCGCCGCAGATTACCGCTGTGCCTCCCCCCCGCACGTTATTAATAAAATAGGAATAGGATTCCACCAGCTTTCCAAAATTACCGTTGTAATGTTCCAGATGATCAGCCTCAATGTTGGTAACCAGGGC
>CAZQXY010000154.1:0-3751 GCA_964597455.1 uncultured Desulfovibrionaceae bacterium | reverse complement strand
CAAAATTACCGTTGTAATGTTCCAGATGATCAGCCTCAATGTTGGTAACCAGGGCTACATAGGGTCTGTATCTCAGAAAAGAATGATCGCTTTCACATGCCTCGGCCACAATATATTTACTTTTCCCCAGTCTGGCATTGCCCTGAAAAAAGGAAACCTCTCCGCCGATTATAGAAGTTGGATCAAAGCCGCCTTTTTCCAGCATTAAAGAAAGCATTGCTGTTGTAGTTGTCTTCCCATGAGTCCCCGCCACGGCAATACCGTACTGATCATTCAAAATCGCCGCAAGCAGTTCGGAACGATGCCACAGCGGGATCCCTCTTTTACCGGCGGCCAGTATTTCAGGGTTATGGGGGGGTATGGCGGTGGAATAAACCACCAGCTGAGCATCCCCGAGTTGTTCAGGGTTGTGTCCGATGTAAATTTTCGCTCCTTTCTCCCGCAATAGCTCTGTCAGGCTGGAGCTTTTAATATCAGACCCCCTTACACTGTAACCTGCTTCGAGCAGGATAAAAGCAAGGGCGCTCATCCCATAACCGCCGATACCGACAAAATGAACTTTCCTTAATTGATCTAACAAGTACAACCCCTCTTTCGGGACAAAATATTAGTTAGAGCTCATATTATAGCATATTTATTTTTTTAAAACTTGTGAGAAAGATAGATGCAATATTTATCCATTTAATTATGTTAATAAAAAAAGAGGAATATTTACTTCAAACAAGCATATAATAGTAGGTTAACTTTTTGTCTCCACAAGTAATTCACAGTATCCACATATTTATCCACAGGCAAAGCGCCATTTCTTGGACAACCCCGCATTTCTTTCCACAATTTCCACATTGGTTACATAAAGCTGTTGTCGAAAATCTGCCAATAAAGTCGAAATAGCGGAAATTGAAGGGACATTAACTAATGAATAAACCAAATTATCATTTCACTCAATCAAGCTCTAAATTGGGGATAGCATTCAAATCCCAGGGAGCAGTACGGCCCTGGTGCAGGTAAAAGTAACCGGCGGAGGCGATCATGGCGCCATTATCTGTGCACAACTCCGCGGGAGGATAGACTAATTCAATCTGCTCATTAGATAACCGTTGCCTGATTCTCCTTCTCAGCTCGCCGTTAGCAGCCACCCCTCCGGCCAAAAGAAACTGTTTTGTTACTTTTTTTCTGATCGCCAGGAGAGATTTTTCGACAAGAACATCTACGACAGCGTCCTGAAAAGCTGCAGCAAGATCAGCGGGCTTCACTTCGTTCCCCTTTTCCGTTTCCCGCCGGATACAATTTAAAACCGACGTTTTCACCCCGCTAAAGCTAAAATCCAACTTTCCTTCCTCGGTCATCAGCGCACGGGGAAAGTTAAAAGCCTTCGCATCCCCCTGCTGCGCCAAGCGGTCAATAATTGCCCCTCCCGGGAACCCAAGGTCCAGCGCTCTGGCCACTTTATCAAAAACCTCCCCGGCGGCATCGTCCCTGGTTCTGCCTATAGTTTCAATCCGCCCGTGATCATGCATATAAATAAGCGAGGTATGCCCCCCCGAAACAACCAGACAGAGCAGCGGAAAAGTAATCACGGTGCCTGTTAAAAAATTGGCATAAATATGTCCTTCAAGGTGATTAACGGCCATTAAAGGCAAATCAAGAGTATAGGCCAGGGCTTTTGCCGCAGAAACCCCCACCAGCAAAGAACCCACCAGCCCGGGTCCATAAGTAACGGCTATACCGTCCAAATCGCTTAAAGCAACTCCAGCCTTGCTCAGGGCTTCGTCTATTACAGGATTAATATAGTCCAGATGGCAGCGCGAAGCGATCTCGGGCACAATCCCGCCAAAGCGACGGTGAAATTGTTCCTGCGAAGACACCACGCTGCTTAAAAGATTGCGGCCATTGAGTACTACTGCCGCAGCGGTATCGTCACAGCTTGTTTCCAACCCCAGAATTAATGTTTTACGGATCACCTGAAGCACTCCTTCCTTCCACCGCACGCAAATCCGCTGCTTCAAGCATCATTACCAGAGCGTCTTCATCAACATAATAGTTTTTCCGAAGAGCGATCACTTTAAAATTAAATTTTTCATAGAGTTTCCGCGCATTCCGGTTAGAAGCTCTCACCTCTAAAAATATTTTACCGGCACCTTCTAGAAGAGCTTTTTCCAGCAAATTATTCAAGATGATTGTCCCCGCACCTGCCCTTCGGTAGTAGGGATGAACAGCCAGAGTCGTGATATGCGCCTCACCTAAAACAATCCATATACCCCCATAGCCCATAATCATGGCGCTTTCCTTAAAGCGCGCCACAATATAATAGGCATACTTGTTACGGGTTATCTCTGCATAAAAAGAATCTCTTGACCAGGAAGTTGAAATAAAAGAATCCCGTTCAATAAACAGCACCTGATCTAAATGGGCTGCTGTCATGGGGGTAATATCTATATCTAACTGCAACACAACTAGAACATCCTTCCCCGGCTTTTTTTCTGCAGCTTCCTTTCCGCTTCGGGAATACGAATATAAAAAGGCTTTATAGCATAAGTGGAGATGGAACCGTTCTCGGCCCACATCCTTGCCCCCCTCTGGAGAACGAGAGACGCACGGTTAAGCCGCGATGAATAAGGCATCTCCCAGCACCTCTCCCCGAAGGCAGCCCTTAGGATTTCTCCGATATTTACCGGATAATCGCCTAAAAAAATGATCTCTTCATGGTAAGCATCCAGTTTGCAGCACAGCTCTTCCACCGATATGGCCGCTGCTCCTTCAACCATCACCGGCCCCTCGGGGCCTCCCCGGTAAAGCGCAGTATAAACCTGATTTTTCCTGGCATTTAAAACCGGACAAATCAAACCCCTGTGAAAAATACAGGCTTCCGCCAGGGCATCGAGAGTCATCACCCCCACAACGGGGATATTTAATCCCTGGCATAACCCTTTCGCTGTTGCCATACCGATGCGGATACCGGTAAATGATCCCGGACCCACGCATACAGCGACGCCCTGCAGCCGGCTTTTATGCACGCCGGCATCCTTTAAAAGTGAAATAATCAGGGGCATCAGACGCTGTGAGTGTGTATTATCCGTATTTAAAAGATATTCCGCCCAAACCCTTTCCGTATCGCCAATAGCTGCACTGCAAACTCTGGTTGTGGTATCAAGAGCAAGTAGCAGCACTTCTTTTCAACTCCTCAATCAAAAAATCCTTCGTTCTATCCAATTGTTTAAAATGAAGGATACGGGAATTTTCAAGATCCCGAGGATCTTTTGTTATCTCGATCTCCAGCCTGGCAGAAGGCAAATAATGGGGAAATTTATTCGCCCATTCAATAAGGGTCAAACCGTTTTCCGCATAAAAATACTCTTCTAAACCAAGCTCTTCCAGTTCCTCCTCATCTTCCAGCCGGTAAAAATCAAAATGATATAATTCCAGCCTTCCCTTGTAGAGGTTCATAATTACATAAGAGGGGCTGTGAACATTGTTAATAACTCTCAATCCTTCGGCAACTCCACGGGCAAAAACCGTTTTTCCGGCTCCCAGTTCACCATTTAATGCTATAACAGTGCATCCGGGCACAATTTCTCCTAGAATTCTGCCGATTTTCTTTGTCATATTTTCTCCGGTACTTTTCAAAGTAAGCATACTTAATTATATCTTCTGCTGCTGCTAAAAGCAACTTTACAATGAGAAGACTATGTTTAGCAATCCCGTCTTTAGACTTTAACACCATGAATCTTTAGGAGAACAAAAATATAAAACA
>CAZQXY010000153.1:0-5128 GCA_964597455.1 uncultured Desulfovibrionaceae bacterium | reverse complement strand
CGGCTATTACCCCTCAGGGCATGGTCAATTTTCTGGATACTTTGGTGAGCGGGTATGCAAATATTTATATTTTGCAGGGAGATTTCGGGACGGGTATGAGCGGGGTTATTGAACGGATTGTGGATACCGGCCAACTGCGTGGATATTACATTGAAGCTTACCACTGCGGCTTTAATCCCGCGAAGGTGGAACATCTGGTAATTCCGGAGCTGGAAGTAGCAGTAATCATGAGCAAGGAGCCCCATTATTACCATAACCCCAGGGCACGCCGTGTAATTGATATCGAGGAATTGGCGGCACCGCTTTCCCCGCAGCTGCAGGCGGAGAAGGAGGAGTTTCACCGGAATTATCGCAGCGCCCTAAAGAGCGCTATCGGTTTCCTGGTAAAAGCCAAATCGCTGCACGATGAGCTGGAACACTATTACATACCGCATATGAACTTTGAGGAAATTGATCGCATCCGACACGAAACCATGGAGCATCTCTTGAATTATCTCTGTGTGAATTAAATAGCAGCGAAGGGAATACAGAGTCTTTCCCCAAGCGATATTATTGTGAAATATTTAATCCCGGGGGAAGCTGTTGCTAATTATCTGTGTATATGTCAGTTATCGGCACAAAGTTCGTAATATGTAAAAAATAGAAGATTATTAAGGAAAACATGATTATTTTCTACCCTCATCCTCCCCTGTGCCGTTCGACTTTTTTCTCAGATTCAGCTAAAGTTATGTTAACAATATTTTACTAACTAACTAAACTAATAGCTAATAAAAAACAACAGGGGAGGATTATATCTTTTATGTCCTTATTTCAGTTAAGAAAAAATTTATTTCCGCTATTTTCGCCGGGAAACCGTATAGTATTTGTTTCTTTTTTAATATTCTGGTTAATCCTGCCCCTTTTATTTAGCGGATGCCTGGCATATTCTCTGGATCAGCAGAGGCCCGGCTCTCTACCCGCAGTTCAGGCTGAAGGAGAGAACGGGGATAAAAGCGGTGTTAATAATAATGATGAAATGAAGCGCCGGGAGGAAGAGCTGGCGGAACGGCTGGCGCAGGAGGAAGAAAAGCGGCGGGCTTTAGAAGAGAGAAGAGAGCTGGAGGAAAAGCGCATAAAGGAACTTGGTTCTTTTTATGTTCCGCTGCCGCCCCTGGTGCAGCAGGAGAACCCGCCTGTAAAGGTGCGTGGAATATATCTGACAGGGAATACGGTAGGGCATTCCCGCTATCGGGATTTGTTAGATATGGTCGAAACTACGGAACTCAATGCGGTGGTTATTGATGTAAAAAATGACCATGGTAATATTACATATAATACAAATATTGCTCTAGTCAAAGAGCTGGAGGCCCACCTTTCAGCACCGATCAAGGATTTGAAAGCGGTGCTGGACGAGCTTCACAGTAAGGGGATTTATCCCATTGCGCGGATCGTGGTTTTCAAAGACCCTTATCTGGCTGAGATAAAGCCGGAATGGTCAATACAGAAGAAATCGGGCGGTCTCTGGAGAGATCGCGATGGGGTGGCCTGGATAAACCCCTATGAAAAAAAGGTATGGGATTACAATATTGCCGTTGCCCGTGAGGTCGCCCTGCTGGGTTTTCGGGAAATTCAGTTCGATTATATCAGGTTTCCGGAAAATGCCCATCTACTCGATCGGGAGGCCTGTTACCCGGGAGAGGACCTCCCCAAAGAAGAAGTAATCCGCGATTTTTTGATTTATGCTGCTGAACAGCTTGATGAGTACAATGTTTACCTCGCTGCCGATGTTTTTGGGGTTGTTGCCACCTCCTGGGGCGACAGCGACCGTATAGGCCAGGCATGGGAGGAGATGTCACCTTATGTTGATTATATCTGTCCCATGGTTTATCCCAGTCATTATGGCCAGGGTTACTTTGGTTTTTCCGTTCCGGATGCGCACCCGGGCGAAACAGTGGGGTATGCCCTGACAGATGCCCTCAAGCGCAATGCTGCCCTTGAGGAACCCGCACTTATTCGCCCATGGCTGCAGAGTTTTACAGCTACTTCCTGGGTTAAAGGAGCTATCCCGTATGGCCCGGCGGAAATTCGCGCCCAGATCGAGACAGCCCTGAAACTGGGTATCGATGAGTACCTGCTTTGGAATGCCGGCAACCGCTATCAGCCCGCATCTTTTATAACAACTGAGGAAGCGGACAACCTTTCCTCATCATTATCCCTCGCAAGGGAAGAAGCCGGGAAGGATGCTCTCGGCAGAACTCCGCAGCAGGCCGTAGAGTTATTTCTTGAAGCTCTGCGGAAAAGGGACTGGAAAGAGGCATATACGCTTCAGGTTACGGATTATAAGCTTAACCATCGGAGTTACCCAAATTGGAAAGACCAATGGGTATTGAAACCTGTTTTTTATGAAATCTACTCTCCGGACGAAAAAGTGGGGCCTGCGGAGCCCGTGGAGACCGCGGAGCCCTTCGTAGGGCCGGTGTTAGTTGATTTAAATGTACACTTGTCGGACGGCGGAAGGGAGTTCAAGCTACTGCATGAAAGCTGGGAGGTAAGGCTGGAAAACCGGCTCTGGAGGGTCAGGCCTTCAACAGAATTTTTGGAGCTGCTGATCGGTGACCGGGATAGCGGTGAAAGCACCTCCGGTTTATCCCCTTCTCCTTAAGTATATAACGGGGTGGGTTTCCGGTATTATTCCCCTTTGAGCACTGCGGAGCGGAAGTTTTCAATAATCGCTCCGTATTCTTTTTGTAACTGTGCTGAGGTATCTTGCCACTCTTTTAAGTTTCTTATGTTGCAATCAGCGATGGCGGAACCCCTGATTCCTTCCCCTTCCAACTCTTTGCGCAGTAATATTGTGGTGTTCTCCTGCAGCCGGGAAAACCTTTCTTTCAGTTGTTCCATGTATTGATAAAATAATTTTTCCGCTTCCTTGCAGGCATTTATGCCGGCGTCGTCTTCTGTTATATTGCTAATTGCTTGCAGTATTTCCGGAGTATTTTCGAAATTCATTTCTCCTGTAATCTGTTTGATAAACGAAGCGATTGCTGCTTTGCGGTACCTCTCCGGGTAACGCAGGATGCTTTCCTCGATTTCTTCTATCTTTACTTTTCCCTGCAGAAATGAATTCCCCAGGCTTGCGGCGGCTTGCACATATTTTTTTTGTTCTATTTCATCAAGTGTGGTCTTTGTGGTCTTACCATCTGTATTGAGTTTTTTTGCCTTTTCCAGCGCTATTTCCAGCGCTGATTTCATTTTTCCCAACAATCTCATCTCCTTTATTATATTTTATGTTATAATAAGTCACATGGGTGCTATTTAAATCTTACTCAAAAGCTAATAAAGCTAATAAAGCTAATAAGGAGGACTTTTTTATGCAACTGACAGAAAAAATATATTGCTATCCCTGGCGGGGGAGAGGCAACAATTGCAATACTTATGTTTATGCCGGGGAGAAAGTAATGCTCATTGATCCCGGGCATATACGAAACGAATTGCGGGAAAACTGCCTGGAGATTCTCCTGAAGGCGCTTCAGCAAGATGGTTTTAACATCGATATGTTTGACCTGATCCTATGTACCCACGGCCATGGCGATCATTGTGAGGCTGCCACAGCGATTAAGGAAAAAAAACAGATAAATGTCGCTATGCATAAGGACGAAGAGAAACATATGGTGCAACTTGCCCGCTTTTTTGACCGGATGACAGGGCAAAAGACTGACCTGCCCGAGATTGATATTTTCCTGCAGGAAGGGGAGCTGGAGCTCGGACCGGAGGGAAAGGAGATCATTCAAGTTATACATACTCCCGGGCACTCTCCAGGCTCCGTAAGCTTTTATTTCGCGGGGGAAAAGGCTTTGATTACCGGAGACGCTGTTTTTAGCGGAAGCATTGGCAGGACGGATTTTCCTGACGGCAGCATGGAAGCCCTGGGCAATAGTATCCGCAAACTTTCCAGTATCGAGGATGTGGAATGGCTGTTGCCGGGACATATGCAAATAATCAAAGGCCAGGCAGCTATTGATAATAACTACAAGATGATTACGCGAATGTTCTTTTAAGGCTCTTTCCCCATCAAGTTAATTCGACAGGAGCGGCTAAAACCCTTTTCTTTGAAGCATGAGGAAAATATTATAAACCCCGGAAACTATAGCCCCGGGGTTTATTGCATGTTTTTTTATTGTTTATTTTGCAGCTTGAGCTCAAAAGAAGGCTCCTGCCTGTGCGGTGCTTATATTATTTAATGCGAAGGTCTTTTGACGTTGATTCTGAAAGTATCTTCTCTTTTTTCCTCTTTTTTAGGAAGCCTGATTTGGAGAATGCCGTTTTCATAGCTGGCTTCAGCTGCTTCAGGGAGCACTCTTTTGGGCAGGGGGATGGTACTTTGAAACCGTCCGAAACGCCTTTCTGTAAATTCGTCTCCTGAGCGCTCTTCTTTATGCTGAGCTTTGACGGTAACATAGTTTTCGGCTGCGTCTATTTCCACATTCCTGGCTTCGATTTCCGGTATCTCCATAGATACGATAATGTTGGCCCCTTCTTCTTCAACGCTGTGCCTGAAGGAAGAGAACATGCTTTCATCCTTAAAAGGCCTGATTGTTTCTTCAAAAAGCCTGTTCATTTCTTGATGCATTCTTTCCAGCTGGCCCCACATTCCGTAAGGGGATATTTGCCCTGCATTCCTGCGGTTCATATTTTGGGGTAAGCGTTCATCTTCTCTCATCGGGTTGCCTCCTGTTACCGTGTTATTGTTATTAAAAGCCCATCCCTTCATAATTTATCTATTTTGATGGTTTTTATTCAGGGGAAATGGATTAACGCCGCTCTTTTAGAATAATGTATGCAGAAACTGAAAGGAGTAAGGTGTGAAAGGAAAGAATATAAAAGAATGTAAAGGAATATAAGGGAAGCAAATATTTTGTTTCAGGATAACTGCTCAGGGGTTAATGTATAAGTGAAGCTGCGGGGACGGTTCGGAAGACGATGGAACCGTCAGGCTGTGTGAAAACATGCTTAAATATGGAACCGTCAACTGTGTGAAAACATGCTTAGATTGGGTTTTTGTTATTCTGAACGTAGCGGACAATGTGTCATTTTAAGACCCATTCGCTTTGCTCAGGGTGACAGTTTTCACACAGTCTGCTGTCCCCCT
>CAZQXY010000152.1:0-5187 GCA_964597455.1 uncultured Desulfovibrionaceae bacterium | reverse complement strand
CGATATCCTGCACATCGAAGAGGAGCACGTCAATATCCTTTAACATCTCCTCCGTGGGCATACGGGTGCTTCCGTAAAGGCTGTAGACAGGAATCCCCAGCTGTGGGTGGCGATAGGATTCCACATACTCTCCTGCCCTGGCGGTGCCATCAAGACCGTGTTCAGGGCCATATAAAGCTACTAAATTTACCGCACTGTCACCGGCCAGGATATCAATTACACTTACCCCCTGGCTGTTTACCCCGCTTCGATTTGTAACCAGCCCGACATCTTTCCCTTCAATTAAATAGTGGTATTGGTCCATCAGCACTTCATTACCGAGCTTAAAACGCGGCATTTCTGTTGAAAAAATCGGACCACCCGGAAGTGTTATAAGTACCAGAAGCATGAAAAAAACAGCGATCTTTTTGAGCATAATATTTCTCCTCTCAGTTATATCAGTTATATATGAAAACCATCCTGTTATTACTAATGACGTATTGAAAGCACAATTCGTTCCGTACATTAAAAAAAACCGAAAAACCCGGCAGGAAATTCAGGCGAGGGCGAGGAAGGACACCGGCAAAGCAGGACACCGGTGAAGCAGGACATGCCGATCATTTTCCGGGAAATAACAATAAAACGACATAGAAATTAATCAATTAACATGTAAACAATCGATATGACAGTATTAGGGAAACTACGGCAAAAGTACAGCGTAAATTCGAACCTTATATTGAAAAAATATTGAAAAAACTAATGGCCGAATCTTACAGTCGGTATAATAACCAGCGGTAAGCCTCGGCCAACAAACCATCACATCGTTATTTTACGATAAATATTTTTTCGCCAGCTTCACCAGGAATTCTGATTTCAGATGAAGGCTGGCCACATCTATCCTTTCATTTTTTCCGTGAACCGTATTTCTTGCTTCCGATTCAAACCCCCTGGCCATGTGACCAATTCCATAAGCGGGAATACCGGCATTGCGCAGGAATCTTGAATCCGTAGCTCCGGTGGAAATATGCGGCAGGCAGTTGATATCAGGTCCTGCAACTTCTTTAGTGACGCTTTCTATCAAGCGATAATAATCTGATTGCGCGGTGGAAAAAGTAGGAGCCGCATAATTATTGGCTTCTATTTCTATTTCATTCCCCAGATAACGCTGCAATTCCAAGAGGACATATTCCTGATCCTGACCGGGGAGAATCCTGATATCCACCTCTGCGGAACAGCTTTCAGGAACAACATTGGTTTTGCTGCCGCCTTCAATTACGTTGAGAGATACAGTCATACGCGTCATAGCCCGCAGGGTTTCCCTGAACCCTTCATCCTCTTCAATACAGTTTAGCAAGCGATCCACGTTATCTTCAGTCAACGGTTCTTTTACGCCTTTTATACGCATTAGCTCCTCAATCAACAATGAAACTTCCGGTATAAGCTTGATTTCCGCCTTGTAGTCCGCCAGGGCATTAAGCGCACGGACCATTTTCACCACGGCGTTTTCTCCCAGGGTAGGAATAGAGCCATGACACGATTTTCCACGTGACCGCAGCGTGCTCCATGCGGTTCCCTTTTCCCCGACCTGGATGAAGTAAATCATCTGCCCGTTAATAATAAGGGGTTCCTCTCCTCCCTCATTGACGGCAAAATCGGCACGAATTTTTTCCGGGCAGTTTTCCATTAAGTACTTTACACCAAAGGCGCCGCCTTTTTCTTCATCGGCGGTGGCCGCAAAGATCAGCGTACCGTTAAGAGACACACCCTCCCCGGCAAGCCGCAGAGCAGCATGGACCTGGGCAGCCATCAACCCTTTACAGTCCAGCGCTCCCCGCCCGTAAACCACCCCGTTTTTAATTTCACCGGAAAACGGGTCAAAATCCCACCCGTCACCTGCCGGAACTACATCGGAATGTGAAAGGAAAAGTAATCTTTTTGATCCTGAACCGAGCTTTGCAATAAAGTTGGCGCGATTTGTTTCGGATTCAATGATCTCGCTGGAAATCCCAACGCTATTAAATAAGTCCCGCAGATAACCGGCGACTCTATTTTCATTTCCCGGGGGATTAACCGTATTAAGACGGATAAGATCGGCAAGAATGTGTTCAGGATTTACTGTCACTTATATTCACCCCTCTGCTGCTTTTGGTAGCGCTGATTGTTTTTTTCACTTAGTGTTAGTTGCCCCTTAAACCTTTGCTCCGACATTCGGTGTTGCCGCTGCCGGGGGAGTCCTCATCAGCCACAGCGATCCCACAAGGCCAATTAAGGAGATAACTACAGCCACAGAAAAAGAAAGCGTAAAAGATCCTGTTATATCCCTGAGATAGCCTCCCAGGGTCGGTCCAAGTACCTGCCCAATGCCAAAAAAGAGGGTTACAAAACCCACACCGGCAGGCGCCAGATCAGGACCCACATGGTCCCCTGCCGCAGCAGCCATAATTGTCGGTATACTCCAGGCACTTAAGCCAAAGAGCACGGTTGAAAGGTAGAAAGCACCCATGGAGTTAAAAAGAGCAAAGACAGCATAGGAGCATGCCAGAACAAGGTAAGCCAGTGCGGCACCTTTATTCCTGCCCAGGATATCGGAGATTCCCCCCCAGATAACCCCACAGAAAATACTCAGCCCCCCGACCAGGGCCCACATAGCACTGGCCCTGCCATCTGCCACACCTGCTTCAATAAGAAATTGCTTAAAAAAGGTCATATAGATAACATAAGAAAACCCATACATGAAATATACAACTCCAATAAACCAGACTTCCTTCATCCTGTAGACAAGACTCCACTGCAGGTTGCTAACACCCTTCTTTACAGACAATGCAGCAGCGGCCGGAGACAAAACCCTCTTTGTTTCGCCGACCTGCTGCAACCCAAGATCGGCCGGTCTGTTCCTTAAAAATATCCAGCAGACAGCAGAGATCACGAGCACCGCTCCGCCGAGATAGTACCAGGCGTAAGACCAGCCCTCGGTACCATAGACAATAAGAATTAAGGGAACAACAATGCCGGAAATGCATGTGCCGACACCAATGCCTCCGGAAACAATGCCGGTGGCAAAACCCCTTTGTTTCATGGCAAACCAGGTCGACCCTAAGGCCATAGCAGGGACGTATGCCCCGCCGTTTCCTATCCCGGTCAGCAACCGCATTGCCAGGGCAAACTCAAACGTAGCGGCCATCCCCGTCAGCAGCATGGTAATACCCATCAGCAACAGCGACAGCGAGATAACAATCCGGCTGCCGTACCTCGAAGCCAAAATTCCTCCGATAAGTGAAAAAATAAGATATCCCATCAAGTTACCGGATGCAAGCATACCGGCTTTTGTGAAGGTTATCCCCAGTCCCGCACACATTTCCGGAAGAATAAGTGTATAGGCCATTCTTCCAAATCCGTGTGCGCCGACAGTGGTAAGCATGCCCATTAAGACAACGATCCAGCCGTAATGGACTTTTCTGACTGACCCCTGAGGATTAGTCAATGGACTCACCTTCCTTTATAATATGGTCGGCTACTTTAATATGCTCAGCTACCATCAAGCAAGTTCAATATTGCACTCATCACCTCCCCGGCTTCACCCCGGATAGATAGATCGGCAACTCTATCCTTAGGCGTGTTCTCCCTGTTAATGATTACCAGCCTTGCCCCGGAATTCTTTGCCAGCTCAGGGAGCCCGGCAGCAGGATAAACAACAAGGGATGATCCAATACAAATGAGCAGATCGCAGTTCGTGCAGTATTCCTGGGCATCTTGCAGGGTTTGTACCGGTAATGACTGTCCAAATGATACAGTCGTCGGCTTTAACAATCCTCCGCAGTGCCCGCAATCTTCTACGTCCTTACCCTCTTCCAGGGCAGATAGAATTTCCTCCCAGGAGTAAAGGGCATTGCACGAAAGGCAGCGAACCTCCCACATGTTCCCATGCAGCTCAAAAACCTTTTCGGCTGAATTACCCGCCGCCTGATGCAGTCCATCGATGTTTTGGGTAATAACGGCCACGATTTTCCCCAGTTTTTCCAGGGCAGCCACGGCAAGGTGGGCGCGATTGGGTTTCACGTCTTTGGACACTCTCCAGTTTTCCCGGTAAAATTCCCAGTAATTGCGACGACTGCGCGGGTTGGATTGAAAATTTTGAAAAGACAGCTCGGAAGGGTCAAAGCGATCCCAGATCCCCCCCGGGCTGCGGAAATCAGCTAACCCCGATTCGGTACTGATCCCGGCACCTGTAAATACCACACCTTTTCTGCTTTCATTAATCCAGCGGGCACAGGTCTTCAGCTGTTCCTCATTCACTGCGGTCACTTAATGATTCCTCCTTTAAATTTTTTTTAAAATTTAGTGAGTTTCCCCGCGTGTATCGTCCCCGGCGATAATATCCTCATAATTGTAGGTAAATTCTACCATTTTCGTTACCATATAAATAGAGGCCCCGCATCTTAAGGCCAATGCGATAGCATCACTTGGTCTGGAATCCAAAACCATTGTTTTCCCATCCTGCTCCAAATAAATTTCCGCATAAAAAGTTCCGTCAATTATATCTGTAATTACTATCTTTTGCAGGTTTCCCCGCAGGCTTTCAAGTATTGTTTTAAGCAGGTCATGGGTCAACGGCCGCGGCGGCGCTGTACCCTGGAGCGCCAGAGCAATTGACTGAGCTTCTACAGGCCCGATAGAAATCGGCAAAACCTTGCGCTCTTCCTCATCCATCAACAAAACCAAAAAGTTCCCCCCCTGATCTACAGTAACTGCTTTCACTTTCATCTGGAGCAAAGCCATCACATCCTAACGTTGGAGAGCCAATAAATCAGAATAATGTATAAGCTTCCAACTACTTTTATTATACCAAAAATTTTCACATATGGGCTGCAATGTGATCCTGCAATATGCTTTTTTTAAGTAAAATTTTAAAAAACGCACAGCAAGAAGATCAATTGTTGCTCAGATTATAAAATAACCTCAAGTAGTCACCGATATTTTTTGTCACCAGAAATTCTCTTCTTACTTTTTCCTTCGCCGCCTCTTTCATCTCCTCAGCAATCAGCGGGTTTCTAAGCAATTTTAATGCTTTCTGAGCGCATTCCTCTACCGTGTTTACCAGGTAACCGTTTACGCCATCTTCAATTTGCAGTTTAATGCCTCCGACATTGCCTCCTATTACCGGTGTGCCTTTCCATAAACTTTCTGCAACGGTAAGCCCAAATCCTTCCC